>JBDSPX010000309.1:0-4359 GCA_039930065.1 Dokdonella sp. | reverse complement strand
CGATACTTCTTGTCCCAGATATCCAGCGATGCCGGTTGCAGCGGAATCTCGATCGCGCCACGCGCGAGCCCCTCCAGTCGCACTGTGCTCATTGCCAGCGTGTCCTCCCAAATTTTTATGTATCCGGGATTTCTTCCCGGTTTCGTTGATACGTATCGCGGTGTCGCACGCTCTTGATACTGACGGACAAAAGCGGCCAAAGCGGACGGAATGCCAATGACATCCCCCGAATTGCTCCACAATGGCTAGGCTCTTCCCCATCGAACACACACAACATCTTGTGGTGCGCACCGGATCGGTAACTTACGCCCGCACCCTCCACTTGTCCAGTGACTGACACCTGGATTGACCGTTGACGGGGTTCGCCTGCGCGTCGGTTGATTGATCCGTCAGTGCGCCAAGTGGCGGATCGCATGAAACCGAATCGCACAATTGTGGTCAGTAGCAGCGAGCCACATCGTTGCCCCTCGCCATCACGTTCGCCGCGCAAGCTTTGTCAGTGCGCGGAATACGGCGTTCAGAAGCGAGGCACGGATCGACTGTTGCTCGACTCGACCCGGCGCATTGCACCCCTACAATGAAACGCGAATGCCTCCACTTCATTGGCCGCCTCCTGCGATTTCGGCCCACCGTTCTGGAAACATCACGATGCCCTGCAAACTGAATCCCCGCACTTCGATTTCACTCACCGTCGCGCTGCTGGCCAGCGTGTGTCTCGCCCCCGCCGCGATGGCCGGACTACCGCCTGCCGTGGATGGCCAGCCCTTGCCGACGCTGGCGCCAATGATCGAGCAGGTCACCCCGGCCGTCGTCAATATCAATACGAAGACGCATGTGCAGGTTCGCGATCCGTTTTTCGACGATCCGGTGTTTCGGCGCTTCTTCAACGCGCCGAACCAGCCGCGCGAGCGCGTCCAGCAATCCCTCGGTTCGGGCGTCATTGTCGACGCGGCCAAGGGCTATGTGCTGACCAACAACCACGTCACCCAAGGTGCCGACGACATCGAAGTGACCCTGCATGACAATCGCACGGTCAAGGCGCGCGTGATCGGTTCGGATCCCGATACCGATCTGACCGTGTTGCAGATTCCAGCCGAGAACCTGCAGTCTTTGCCGCTGGCTATCTCCAAGAATTTGCGCGTCGGCGATTTCGTCGTTGCTATTGGTGATCCGTTCGGCCTCGGCCAAACGGTTACCTCGGGCATCGTCTCGGCACTCGACCGCAAGGGCATCAGCCGCGGCTACCAGAATTTCATCCAGACCGATGCCTCGATCAATCCGGGCAACTCGGGCGGCGCCCTGGTCAATCTGCGCGGCGAACTGGTCGGCATCAACTCGATGATCTTCTCGCCATCGGGCGCCAGCGTCGGCATCGGCTTCGCGATCCCGAGTGATCTTGCCGCGAATGTCATGCGTCAATTGATCGAGTACGGCGAAGTGCGTCGCGGTGCGCTCGGTGTCGACACGCAGGACATCACGCCCGAACTCGCTGCAATGCTTTCGGTCAGTCCCGGCAAAGGCACGGTCGTGACCCGCGTGCGCAAGGATGCACCGGCGGCGCTGGCAGGCTTGAAACCTGGCGATGTGATCACAGCGATCAACGGAAAGACGATCAGCTCGGGCCAGGATCTGCACAACGTCGAAGGCTTGTCGCCGATCGGCTCGGCACTGATTGTCACGGTGTTGCGCGAGGGCAAACCGCTCAACGTGAACATGACGCTCACGGCCAGCGCGAACACCAGCGTTCGCGGCAGCGATGTCGATGTACGCCTCGGTGGCGCGCTGCTCGCTGATCTCGAAGAAAGCCAGCGCCGCCCCGGACTTACTGGCAGCGTGGTCAAAGAGATCGACCGCGCGAGCCGCGCCTATGCCAGCGGCTTGCGTGGTGGCGACATTATCGTCGGCATCAACCAGCGCGACATCGATGACACGGGCGAGCTCGGCGAACTGCTCAAGCGCACGCCCCGGCAATTGCTGCTGACCGTAGTGCGCGGGCAGAGCTTGTTCTATCTGCTGCTGCAGTAGTTTCGTTTCTGCAGGAGAGGCCTTCAGGCTCGATGCTGTGCGGCAATCCCGGCGAAGAGCATCGCGGCTAAAGCCGCTTCCCACAAGAGCCGCCTTCTGTGGGAGAGGCCTTCAGGTTCGATGCTTTTCTGCAATCCCGGAGAAGAGCATCGCGGCTGAAGCCGCTTCCCACAAAAGGCGGCTTCTGTGGGAGAGGCCTTCAGGCCCGATGCTGATATGACTTTCATCGTCAAGTAGCGATTGAGTTGAATAGTGATCGATGGGTTGTCGTGTGCTGTTTTGAATCCCCTGAAGACGGCGCAGCCAGTACATCCGACGGTTGGTCAAGCTGATATGCGCGGGTTGGATACCGCAGTACTGGTGTCCGTCATGTGGGCATGGCCTCGGTCTTTTGTCGTGAATCAGCGGTGGTGCGTGCTGTCACAAAGCATCGTCGAGGGTCACCCACGGAACCGGGCTGCGCCGTCTTCAGGAGATTGCTGGACTCCTTGTTTGGGGATGAGAAGGGATCATGCCGCGGGTATCAGCGGGTTGTAATTGCGGTTGTGATGCGGGCGATATCCCAAAGGTAGGCGGCCAACTCGCGGGCCACCGCGACGACGGCCACGTTCTTCAGTTTGCCGCGGGCGACAAGGCGGCGGAAACGCGCGCACAAACGCAACTGCGCCTCCCAAGCTCGATCGATGATGGGCTGCTCCAGCGGCTCGTGGCGTAACTGAATCTCGCGCGAGATCTTGGCCGGATATTGATAGGCCCACGAAGCCTCAACCAGCGCCTTGCGCGCGACCCCATTGCCCGCCTTGGTGATACCGCCTTGGCGGCGGTTGGGTCCTGAGCTGTGTTCGCTGGCGGTAATGCCAAGCCAACTCATCAGCTGGCGCGGATGCGCAAAGCGCGACAGATCACCGATCTCGGCAATCAGGGTGATGGCGGTCGTGAACTGGATACCCCGCAAGGCCTGTATGGCCTGCACAACCGGGTACCAGCGCCAGGTGGTGGCGGCTTCGCGAAGCACTTTCTCCAGTCGTTCACATTGAGCCAGGCGATCCTCAATGGTGCGTCGATATTCCTCGAAAGCGATCTGTGACATCGGCTGTGGGAACACGAACTGACTGATCCAGCGCCGATGCGCCGGCCCCCAGTTGGCCTTGCCCGTATAGCGCACGCCGTGCATCAACAGAAACGACTTCAGGCGCTGACGCGCACGCTGCAGATCCTGCTTGGCCGCGCCCCAAGCACGACTCAGATCGCGCAACGCTTCATCTTCGACATCCGGTACATGCACTCGCGCGAGGTCGTCTGCTCGAAGTGCCTTGACCAGGATCACCGCATCGCGTCGATCGGTCTTGACACGATCGCCCGATTTGCGCGCAATCAGCGACGGTGCGCAGACCACACACGCCAAGCCTTTACGCGCCAGTTGGCGTTGCAACCCGTACCCACACGGACCCGCCTCATAGACAAACGACACCGTCGAGCCCTTCGACTTCATCTGCTGACACAAACGATCCACATCACGTTCGGTGACACCGATCCGGCCCAGTGTTTGCACCTCGCCAAAACCGATCGAATACGCCGCCACGATCGACTCCTTGTGGACATCAAGTCCGACAAAAACAGTGCTATCGTTTTGCATGCTGACCTCCGCGTAGGTTGAGTTTCCCGAGTGAGCAGTTTGCTCCCTCTTACGGCTCTGGCCTCCGGCTAACCCGCGTCAAATGCCTCGCGGAGGTCGGCTCGAACCGCGAAAGTCATACTGTCTTTTCCTGAGCTTTGCGTTGCTATCCAGTACCGGGATAGGCGAGGTGATTCCGATCACCGTAAGCACTCGCGCTGTAGCTGCGCTGGAGATGTTTGTCGGCGTCATGTATCCGCACTGGTGGTCTCGCGCCCCATTACACGCAGCGTGACGAAACGCATCTAGGGGCGCTGTCAAACAGGATCCGGTGATTTTTACCGCGTGGTTTCATGGCCGCCGCGTCAAGGTGAACGGTCGGCATTGAGCGACGTTCGACCCTGATGGGTTGGTTCGTTGACGAGTCGTCGTCGAGGGACACGTGCGGTGCTGAGCGACCGGGCACAAGGATGGCCGGGCGGGGAGCAGATCCAAGGATGGCTGCTTGCTGGAATGTGATGTCGAAGCATCGCGGCTGAAGCCGCTTCCCACAAAAGTCCGCCTCGCCGTTGCGAGCCGAGGCTCGATACATTGAATGGAATGAGAGTGGCGGCTCCGCAAGCGACACTCCGGCGCCCGATTCACTTGCTGCCGTTGCTTCCTTCCGGACCTGGCGGAGTTCACAAGCTATCGTCGCGAAGGCACCAACGGAGCCACCA
>JBDSPX010000308.1:0-7294 GCA_039930065.1 Dokdonella sp. | reverse complement strand
CGATGATCCAGCACGACACGATCTATACCAATGTCGGCGTCACCGCAGACAACCAGCCGTGGTGGGAGGGCTTGAGCGAAGGTCAGCCGGTCAAGGATTGGCAGGGACGGGACTACGATCCAGCGATCGGACCGGCGGCGCATCCGAATGCGCGATTCACGGTTTCCGCACGGCAATGTCCGAGCTGGTCGCCGATGGCTGAAGCCGATCAAGGGGTGCCGATCAGCGCGATCGTCTTCGGTGGGCGCCGACCCTCGCTGATTCCGCTGGTGTTCGAGGCCAAGGACTGGACCCACGGCGTGCTTGTCGGTGCCGCAATGGGTTCGGAAACCACGGCTGCAGCGACCGGTGCGGTCGGTGTCTTGCGTCGCGATTCGATGGCGATGAAGCCGTTTTGCGGCTACAACTTCGCCGATTACTTCGCGCACTGGCTTTCATTTGACAAGCCAGGCGCGAAGCTGCCGAAAATCTTCCACGTCAACTGGTTCCGCAAAGGCGCCGACGGCAAATTCCTGTGGCCGGGCTTTGGCGAAAATCTGCGCGTGCTCGAATGGATTCTTGGTCGCTGTGCCGGAACGGCCGACGCGACCGAAACGCCGATCGGATTCATTCCCGATGCAACGGATCTGAAGCTCGACGGTCTTGAGCTTTCGCCATCAGCCAACCGCGAACTGCTGACATTCGACGAAGCCGGCTGGCGTAGCGAGCTTGCAGCCATCGGTGAATATCTCGATGGGTTTGGTCAGCGCATGCCATCGAAGTTGAAGGATGAGCAACGCCGAATTGCTGACAGTTTGGCGCCAAGCGCCTCAGCCAGGACGCGAGCCGCTATCGGCTGAGGGAAGCAACGGCTTCGCGTGGCATTCACGAGTCTTTGGTAGGAGCGCTTGAAGGCGCTTCTACCAAGGCAGCATTTCGACGCCAGACGCCAGACGCCGGACGCCGGACGCCCGACGCCCGACGCCCGAATCCCGAATCCCGAATCCCGAATCCCGGCTTTCAACAGCCGAACGGCTGGTCATCCCGAATCCCGAATCTAAACCCTTGGCTGCATGTCGGCATCCAAGCTGGCAACATGAGTACCGCCTGCCTAGCCATGCCCTTGCCGATGACTGACGCACCACGGAGCGAACCCGAGGATGGCGATCTGGTCCGACGTGCCACGACCGGTGACATGGCGGCATTCGAGCAACTGTATCGGCGCCATTGCGGTCGCGTGCATGGCGCGGTCTGGCGCTTGTCCGGAATGAATCCATCGCGTGCCGAGGAGCTGACCCAGGAAGCGTTCGTGCGTGCCTGGCAGAAACTCGACAGCTTTCGTTTCGAGAGCGCTTTCAGCACCTGGCTGCATCGGCTTGCGGTCAATGTTGCGCTGATGGAACTTCGTCGCCGCGATCCGGAAGAAACCGTCGAAGACAGTGTCCTCGAAGCGGCCAGCGAGCCGGTCAGGCCGTTTTGTGCCGGTGAGCGCGCTGATCTCGAACGCGCCATCGCCAGCCTTCCACCGCGTGCCCGCGCTGTCCTTGTCCTCTACGATATCGAGGGCTGGAAGCACGAAGAGATTGGCAAAGAGCTCGGTATGGCCGTCGGTTCATCGAAAGCCCAATTGCATCGCGCACGCGGATTGCTCAAACGTGCGCTTGGAGAAAGTGATGACTGATTTCGAACTACGCCGCGACTTGCGCGATTTGCGTGGCCCGCGTGAACCTCAACGCGATTTGTGGCCGGAGATTGCCGGTCGGATCGCTGCGGATTCCCGGTTGGACCAGGAGCCCGTTCGGCGCAGACGGCGTTGGCCGCTGGCCGTTGCAGCCGGTATTGCAATGATGATCGGTGTCGGCGTGTTCTCGCTGGCTTTGCGCGACCGCGCTGACAGTGCAGCGAATTCGAGCCTTGCCGAGCAATCCCGGCTCGACGTGGGGCAGCAGATCCAGCGTGCCCGCGAACAGGCCGCCTTGAGTGATCCGCGACTGGTCAGTGCCGAGGTGGTTCTCGATGCGGCCAGCAGCGAACTCGATCACGCGCTGAGTCAGCAACCCGATGCGACCTTTCTGGTCGGTCTGATCAATCGTACAAACGCACAGCGCCGCAAGTTAGCCCGTCTTGGCCTCGATGCCAGTTAAGGATTTGCCATGAAATTGATGAGCCTTCTCGTTGCCCCCGTGGTCCTGCTGGCGTGCACCAGCGCCGCCATGGCTGGCACGCCGATCAACGAAAGCCGCGCTGCCGATGCCACGGCGCGCGTCGATATTTCCAACGTGCGCGGTTCCGTTTCGGTCAGCGCCTGGGACCAGAATCGGGTTGAAGTCACCGGTACGCTCGGCAAGGGCAGCAAGGGATTGCGCTTCGAGGGCAGCGATTCGCGCATCGATATCGAAGTCGAGAAGCCTGATTCGTCGGGTTGGTTCAATTGGGGATCCAGCTCGAACATGGAGGATTCGGTGCTCGATATCCGCGTGCCGCGCGGAGCGGAATTGCACATTGATACGGTGAGCGCCGAGGTCACCGTCAGTGGGACGGCAGGAACACTACTCGAAGTTGACAGCGTCAGTGGCAAAATCCGCCTTGACAGCACGGCGCGTGAACTCGAAATCAGCACGGTCAGCGGCAGCGTCGAATTGACCGGCGATGGTGAACGCTCGCATGTGGAAACGGTTTCCGGCGATATCGACTCGCGTTCGAACCGTTCAAAGTTGAAATTCGAAACCGTGTCCGGAAACATCGCCGCGAGCACCAGCAGCTACAAGGAGTTCAATGCAAGCTCGGTATCCGGCGACATCAGTGTGCGTGGAAAACCCGGTGACGAGGCACGCGTTGATGCCGAAACCATGAGTGGCGATATCCGCATCGACGCAACCGGCGACCTATCCGCACGCATCGAGGCGGAAACCTTCAGCGGCCGCATCCGCAGTGACTTCGGCACGGTCAAGGAGCCAGAGCACGGCCCTGGCCGCTCACTGGATACGACGGTCGGTACCGGCAGCTCGCGCATCAGTATCGAGACCTTCAGCGGCGATATCAGCATCCGTCGCGAGTAACCGGCTCGGCAACGGGCGATGGCGAAGCGGATCTTCCGCATCAGCGACTGACCTGAAGCCCGCGCCCGGCTCGCGTACAATGCGCGCCCCGCAAGCAGCCAACCGATGGCTGCCATCGATTCAGGGTTCCAATGAGCAATTCCGTCACTGAAATGCGCCGGCGGCGCACGTTCGCCATCATTTCCCATCCCGATGCAGGCAAGACCACGCTGACCGAAAAGCTGTTGCTTTTTGGCGGCGCGATCCAGATGGCGGGATCGGTCAAGTCGCGCAAGACCGCGCGCCACGCGACGTCGGACTGGATGGCGCTGGAAAAAGAGCGTGGCATTTCGGTGACCAGCTCGATCATGCAGTTCCCCTACGCGGAATGCGTGGTCAACCTGCTCGATACGCCAGGCCACGCGGATTTCTCCGAGGATACCTATCGCGTACTGACGGCGGTCGATTCGGCCTTGATGGTGATCGACTGCGCCAAGGGCGTCGAGGAACGCACGATCAAGCTGATGGAAGTCTGTCGTCTGCGTGACACGCCGATCATGACCTTCATCAACAAACTCGATCGCGAAGGACGTGCACCGATCGAGTTGCTCGATGAAGTCGAATCGGTCCTCGGCATCGCCTGCGCGCCGGTCACTTGGCCAATCGGTATGGGTTCGCGACTCAAAGGCGTCTATCACCTGCTCCTCGACGAAGTGCATATCTTCGAACCCGGCAAGAATTTCACACGCCAGGATTCGACGATTTTCAAGGGGATCAATGATCCGGCGCTACGCGCACGCATTGGCGACGAGGCTTGGAAAGAACTCAATGACGAACTCGAACTCGTGCTTGGCGCCTCGAATCCTTTCGACAAGGATGCGTATCTCGCTGGCAAACTGACACCGGTATTTTTCGGCTCCGCGGTCAACAATTTTGGTGTGCAGCTTCTGCTCGATTTCTTCGTCGAGCACGCGCCTGCGCCGAAATCGCACGAGACGACCACGCGTACGGTTGCCGCTGACGAGCCACGCATGACCGGCTTTGTCTTCAAGATCCAGGCCAATATGGATCCAATGCATCGCGATCGCGTCGCTTTCATGCGTCTTTGTTCGGGTACGTTCAACGGTGGCATGAAGGCCTTGCATGCGCGCACCGGCAAGGAAATGAAACTCGCCAATGCGCTGAGTTTCATGGCTTCGGATCGCGAGATCGTTGATCAGGCTTTTGCCGGCGACGTTATCGGTCTTCACAACCACGGCACGATATCGATCGGCGACACGTTCACGGAAGGTGAGGCGCTGAGCTTTACCGGTATTCCCAACTTCGCCCCGGAACTGTTTCGACGCGCGCGCTTGAAAGATCCGCTGAAAATGAAGCAGCTGCAGAAGGGTCTGGCCCAACTTTCGGAAGAAGGCGCGACGCAGTTCTTCCGTCCACTGATGTCGAACGATTTGATTCTGGGCGCAGTCGGCGTGCTGCAGTTTGAAGTGGTCGCCTATCGGCTCAAGGATGAGTACGGTGTCGAATGCGCGTTCGAGAATGTCGGAGTCGTCATCGCGCGCTGGGTGCATTGCGACAATCCGAAGAAGTTTGAGGAATTCCGCGAGAAGGCCGCGCAGAATCTCGCCATCGATGCCGCCGGGGAGTTGGTCTATATCGCCCCAAGCCGGGTCAATCTGCAATTGACGGAGGAGCGCTGGCCCGACGTTCGCTTTGCCGCCACCCGCGAGCACGCCGTATCGGTTGAGTGAGCTTGCGGCTGTTCGATCATTCTGGTGCCTCTGGGCAATCGCCGGGGTGAGGTCCGATGCAGGTTCCGCCCCCTGCCGTGGTGTTGGATAGTCCATCCGACTG
This sequence comes from Dokdonella sp., assembly GCA_039930065.1. Lineage (GTDB taxonomy): Bacteria > Pseudomonadota > Gammaproteobacteria > Xanthomonadales > Rhodanobacteraceae > Dokdonella. Next base: position 2,423 of record JBDSPX010000308.1, on the reverse strand, counting down.
CAGCGACCACGCCGTCGACGTATAGATGTCGCCGGTTTTGTGAACCACCGTGCGCCGGTAAGTTGTCACGCGCAGCCATCCCGGCGTAACGATTTGAAAGGTAATCTGGTTGATCTTTCCTGCGATCAAGGTTGCCGATGGCGGAGACGGCGTGCCCAGCGCTGTGGGGCTGACTTCAGGCGACGATCCGAGTGTGATTCCGTAGGCGGCCACCAGTTGTTCGGCAGAATCGAAAGTCGCCACCGCGGTTGCAGCCATGCCCTCTGATTCGCTCCAGACTGTTCGCACTTCATTCTTTGGCGCAGCAGGGCTAATCGGGGTAGGCGTAGTTGCCGCGACTGGCGCAGCGCACACCAAGCTTGCAAGCAGGCAGGTAGCAAGGGCAACTATTTTGCTTCTCAACGGCGAATTCCTCGGATTCGGAAGTTGTATATAAGTATTTTGTGTATATGAGTTTCGTCTTTGCGTCAATGTTCCGCACAAAAAACGCCCGGACATGCCGGGCGCTTTGGAAACGGCAGATGAGACGCAATGTCAGCCGTCGTTGAAATCCGAATGGAAAACACCATCGGTCGCGCTGTGAGTGACCGGAGCATCGGTCATGCTGAAAATTCGATCCTGGCTGGTGAAGATGCGATCAGGTTTCGAAGCTTCGCTCGCAACCGAGCCGGCTGAATGCTGTGAAAGTGGATGCCAGACGATCATGCCGAAAGCCAGCATCAGGCAGGCAGCCAAGCCTGCCCAGCGCAGCGGCGATGCCTGGCGTCGCGCGTCACCTGCGTGACGAACGCGGCGACCATTGCGCGAGTGCGCCAACGACTCGCGCGCATTGACCGCATTCGCGACCGTTGCCGAGTCGCCAGCGAGTTCGTGCAGCATGCGTACGAGATCCGTCTGCAGCGGCGATCGCGACAATGTCGCAGCGACTTCGTCGCGGCGATCACCCGACAAGGTTCCGCTCGATGCGGCGACCAAGGTATCCGCGTCAAGCAAGTCGGCGCCGATTGATCGGCCGTCGCTACGCAGACGCTGAAAGAGTTTTGACAAGCTTTGTTCAGTCATCGAACTCACCATATCCAAGTTCACGCAGGCGCGATTTCAATCCATCCAGCCCACGAGTTACCAATTTTCTCGCCGCTTCGGCCGAGGTTCCGACTACATCCGCAATTTCCTGCAATGAATACCCTTGCAGGTGAAGAGTGATTGGCAGCCGTCGGCGTTCGGGAATCTCCGCCAGGCAACGCTGCAAGCCACTCATGCGTTCCTCGTCGCTGGCCGATTGCTCGGGGCTGATGCCGCCTTCCGGCCAATGGCCAGGTTCGTCATCGTCCTCGGGCAAGGGCTCCGTAGCCCTGACTTCAGCCCGCCGCAACGCATCAATCACCGTGGTTGCAACCACTCTCTGCACATAAGACGCATGAAAGGCCCCGGAGCGGTCACGCGAGATGGCTTTCCAGAGACGGATGCGCACCTCTTGCTCGACATCGGCGGGATCAATGCCATGCCGATCAAGGCGGTAGCTGCGCATCAACACGCCAAGACGCGATCCAAAATCACTCAGGACCTGCGCAAGTCGGGCGTCGACGGCGTCGGAATCTTGGCTCATGGGGACGGACGCGGCGGCAGGGGCCGCCATGCTCCACGACCGGCGTTCGTATCGCAACAGCGGCGCGCACAAATTGTGCAGGACAGCGCGAATCGTCGCTTGAAGCGAAATTGGAGCGTCACGCTGCTTGCTGAAGGATAGGCGGCAATGGGCAGTGCAGGGCGGCACATACGATGCGAAGCAGCTCGGCCTCGTTGATACTGACCACGCCATCGGCGCTGATCGCGTGGGTCAATCCGCGCACGACGAGCTCCTTTCCGGCCGGGGTCAGTAGATCGAGCTTTGGCAGGGCGCGATCGAGAGCCATGGCCCAGTCGGCCGGTGGCGAGTAGCTGGGTTTGGCGTCGGGAAGGACTTCATTGAGGCCGAGCACGTAAGCGCGGCGCGCGCTTTCCGTATCGTCATGGCCGTACTCGGCGACCACCGAAAACAGGTCACGCAGCTCGGCAATCGATTCGCCGAGCTTGATTCGTCCCATGACGCGGCTGGTCGCTGGATTCAGCGCGTCGACCACCTGGATACCGACCAGCTTGGCCAGGCAATATTCCTCCAGGCTGACTTTGCCATCGGCCTTGATCAACAGCTTGAGCACAATGACGAAGATCTGCAGCTTGGGACGAGGATGACGGCGCAATGCAGGAAATGCGAGTGCCGCCAACGGCAAGCGCAACATCGGGTGCAAGCTATCGGTCGCTGAAGAGAGGCTCTCAACTTCGGCTGCTGTCCCCGCATCGTAGTAGTGCGCGATCAACTCAAGTTGCTCACGACGAACCACGTTGTCGGCATTGAGGAGCAGTGCAAATACAACCGACATCGA
>JBDSPX010000307.1:0-5730 GCA_039930065.1 Dokdonella sp. | reverse complement strand
CCAAGGCCTCGGCATGATCGGCGAGGAATTTGGCGACACCGCCCGCATGCGCATCGAAATCTTCGGCATACCAGTCGAAGAGTTTCGAGACTTGCAACGACTTAGCCTCGGCAGCCAGTCGATTGCGGCTGCGATCCTTGAGGAAACGCGCGGTCTGATCTTCAAGTTGCGCCTGCAAATGCTCACCGACATAGGCTTCGGGACGTAAGGCCGGACAGCCGATCGATGCGCAATTGACGGCGAAATGGATGCGCGGATCGCGGAAATCCTTGGCGCCGCGCAGCAAGCCGTGTTCGATCGAATCGAGGCTGCGGCGCTCGCCGAGCAGATCGATGAATTCTTTTTTCCATGGCGACGAGAACAGTCCGCCGAGATCCTTGATCGATTCGAGTTTCGGGTATCGAGTCAAGATCAGTTGCACCGTCGCGGCGTTGTAGGCATCGATCAGAAACGCTTGACGATCGTTCTGATTCCATGCGTCGAATGCGGCTCGATCAATTGTCGATAGCGTATGCAGATAGGCATCGAGTGCTTCTGAATCCTTGGAAAACCCCGCGTAGTCGACGGTGCTTGCGGTGCCTTCGGCATTCCATTGCACATGGCGAGAAAGCAGCGCACTCCAGGCCGTGTGGGATTGTTCGAATGCAGAGTTGTCCGCTCCAGATACGGAAAAGGAAATCAACATCAGCAAGGCAACCATCATCATTCGCACCGGCTCAACTCCTGCGCCACTTGAAGAACTTTCCAGCGATGCGCAAAAGACCTTGCGGCGCGTGCGCGCGTTTCCATGCACCCGCTGCCATCTTGTTGGCCTCGCTCATGGTTGGATAGATATGAATCGTGCCGAGCAGCTTGTTGAGGCCGATGCCATGTTTCATCGCGAGGACGAACTCGGCGAGCAGATCGCCGGCGTGTTCACCGACAATGGTCGCGCCAAGAATCTTGTCTTTGCCCGGTGGCGTCAGGATCTTGACGTAGCCATGATCGGCGGAATCGGCAATCGCGCGATCGAGATCATCGATGCCGTATTTGGTCACCTCGACTTCGATTTCCTGCTCCTTGGCTTCGGCCTCGGACAAGCCGACGCGTGCGACCTCGGGATCGGTAAAGGTCGCCCATGGGATCACGCGATAGTCGACCTTGAAACTCCAGAACGGCGCGAGCAGGGCATTGACCGATGCGTACCACGCTTGATGCGAGGCGACATGGGTGAACTGATAGGGGCCCGCAACATCGCCAGCGACAAGGATGTTCGGAAAATTCGTGCGCAGTAGCGCGTCGGTTTGCACGGTGCCGCGCTTGTCGATCTCGACGCCGAGTTCCTGCAGGCCAAAGCCTTCGACGTTGGGTTTGCGTCCCAGCGCCAGCAGCAGTCGGTCGAATTTGAATTCAACCTCAGTGCCATCGCGCTTGCCGAACAACTTGCCAGACGACATGTCGCCTTCGACACGGATTGCCTCACAATCGGTGACGACTTCGATGCCTTCCTCAGCGAAACGCGCTTCGATGATCTTGGAGGCATCGGCATCTTCGCGCGGCAGCAGGCGGGAATCCTTCTGGATCACCGTGACTTTGCTGCCCAGTCGCGCAAAGGCCTGGGCCAGTTCACAGCCGATCGGACCGCCGCCGATGATGACCAATTTCTTCGGCAATTCACGGATTTCCCACAAGGTATCCGAGGTACGGAAATCGACTGAATCGAGGCCGTCGATTTTCGGGACTCGCGCCTGCGCACCGGTTGCGATGATCAGACTGCGTGCGCTGTAGCGCTTGCCTTCGACCTCGACTTCCCATGGCGAAACGATGCGCGCGTTGCCCTTGATTACGTCGACACCGAGTTTGGTATAGCGCTCGATCGAATCATGTGGCGCGACCTTGGCGATCACCTCATGCACACGCTGCATGACCTCGGCGAAATTGATTTCGGTATTGACCTTGGCAATACCGTAACGCTCCGAATTGCGCGCATCCGCCATGAGGCGCGCGCTGCGCAGCAATGCCTTGGACGGCACGCAACCCGTGTTGAGGCAATCGCCACCCATCTTGTGGCGCTCGATCAGGGCAACCTTGGCCTTGACCGCTGAGGCGATGTACGCCGAGACCAGGCCAGCCGAACCCGCGCCGATCACGATCAGATTGAAATCAAAATGTCGGGGCCGCTTGAAACCCTTGTAGACGCGTCGCGCCTTGATCCAGCGGATCAACCAGCGCATCAACAAGGGCATCAGACCGAGCAGTACAAACGCGCCGATCAACTTCGGTGAAAGAATGCCCTTGAGGCTGTCGATTTGGGCCAACTGGGTGCCGGCATAAACAAATACGATCGTGCCCGGCAACATGCCGATCTGGCTGACCAGGTAGAACACGCGGACTTTGAGCGCGGTCAAGCCAGCGAGCAGATTGACCAGAAAAAATGGAAACGCCGGGACCAGGCGCATCGTGAACAGGTAGAAGCCGCCGTCGCGTTCAATGCCCTCATCGAAGGATTTCAGACGCTGGCCGTATTTCTTGCGCAAGCTGTCGCGCAAAACGAATCGGGAGGCGAGAAAGGCCAGGGTTGCGCCAATCGAGCTCGCGAATGAGACCAGCACGGTGCCCTCGATAAGGCCGAATACAGCGCCGATAGCCAAAGTGAGAATGGCAGCACCAGGCAGGGACAAGCCCGCAACGGCGACATAGGCGCCAAAAAAGGCGCCAACCGCGAGCCAGTGATGGGCCTGGACCCATGCCGAGAGTGATGCCTGACGGGCTTTGAGCCCCTCGAGATTCAGTTCCGCGAGCCAGCCGCTGCGCCACAGGGTAAAGGCAGCCAGCACGATCAGGACAACGATGATCCAACGAATCAATGAACGGGACACTGCATCTCCTCAAGTCGATCGGGGTCAATCCAGCACACCCGTGCCTGCAAAGGAACGGCGCAAGGCGGATATTCGTTCACGCGTCGGCGGAATCAAGGTTCGGCGGGTCCGATGGGATGGCAAGATTGAAAACAAATGCGCGATCAGAAATGAGGTCTGCTGTTGGCTGCGGAGAACCACGTCGCTGACGGGCATTGGCGCTGGGGAAAACCGCCGCTATTGATTCGGCCCGTAAATAGTCTCGAAATTGATCCTGCGGCGGGCAACAGTAGCGTGAGGGGAATTCCACCCACTTCCGTTCGTGGTGAGCCTGTCGAACCATGATCGGAAGTGGCCCGGAGCAGCTCGGAATCTCGGAGTCACCCTTCGACAGGCTCACGGCGAACGGTAGAGGGTGAGCCGGACTTCAAGGTGAAAAGTCGTACAAATTAAGGGCCGAATCGATAGGGCAAATCCGGGCGGGTGCCATGTATCATGCACTGCTGAACCCGCGCGTTGCATTCGCAGTCCCTGAGACAGCAAAACGCATGATGGCGCTGGATACGAGTCGATCAAATCGAAAACGAGGAGCGATGCAATGGCAAGGGGCGTGAACAAGGTCATCCTGGTGGGCAATCTCGGTGCGGATCCCGAAGTCAAATACACCGCCGGCGGTACCGCCATCTGCACGCTCAGCGTGGCGACCTCCGAATCGTGGAAAGACAAACAATCCGGCGAACAGCAGGAACGCACCGAATGGCATCGGGTCAAGATGTTCGGGCGTCTGGCTGAAATTGCCGGCGAGTATCTGAAGAAGGGCCGACAGGTCTACGTCGAGGGCTCGATTCGCACCGACAAGTACACCGACAAGGAAGGCGTCCAGCGTTACAGCACCGACATCATCGGCAACGAGATGCAGATGCTCGGCGGCAATGAGGGTGGTGGCGGCGGCGGTGGCGGTGGCAACTACAACCGTGACCGCGGCGACGAGCGTCCCGAGCGTGGCGCACCGCGTGGGCCGCAGGCAGCACCGCAGCGTCAGGCCGCAGCACCGGCGCCTTCACGCAATGACAGCTTCGAAGACGACGATATTCCGTTCTGAAGAATTATGTCGTCACGGAACGCAAAAAGGGCAGCGGATAGCTGCCCTTTTTCATCGGTAGAACTATCGCGTCAAGCGGGCATCTTGCGTGAAAAGTAGTAGGCGACGAGGTTGCCGATACCGGTGGCGCCGAGCAGGATCGCGAATACGCCCGGAGTGACATCGCGCAGGTTCAGCGCCTCCATCAGGCCGAAGCCGATGGCCAATGCGACCAGGATCGTGCCCCAGCGCAGGGTGGCGTGGCGGCGGCGCAGTTCGTCGGCTTCGACGATCGACTGGATCAATTCCTGCGAGACGTTCGAGGCGACCAGTTGCTTGCGAACGCGGGCGTCAACGACCGCCTTGATCGCATAGGTAATACACACGAAGAGGGTGATCGGGATCAGGAATTCGAGATTGTTCATGGAGTTCGCCTGGTAGTGGTTTGCGGTGCAGGAAAGTAGATACGCTCGATGTGGCGCAGGTTGCACGCACGGTGCTTGCAACCGAACACGTCACCGGCGTATCCAGTAGCGTGTGAGCTCACTCCCTATCAGTCATGCCGAGGATCAGGCCCTTGTCGATGCCATCTTGAACGGCAGGGCGGGCGCGTTCGAGGATCTCGTGCGTCAGTATCAAAGGCTTTGCTGGCATGTGATCCATCGCATGGTGCGACACACCGAAGACACCCAGGATCTCTGCCAGGAGGCCTTCTTGCGAGTGCATCAATATTTGCACCAATACCGCAACGAGAGCGCGCTCAAATCGTGGATAGCCCAGGTGGCCTATTCGGTAGCCAAGCGTCATCTCGAACGCAAGCGCATTCCACTTGCGGAGCCATCTGCGGATGCCGAAGGATTGTCGCCACTCGATCGCGTCCGTGACGATTTCGACATCGAGGCGGCCAGTATTGAAAGCCAGTCGGCAGGCAAGCTGCACGAGGCGATCGACTGCCTGCCGCCGCTGCAACGAACCATCCTTACGCTTTACCATCTCGAAGAAATGCCGATCGCCGAGATCGCCACGATCACCGGCCTGGCTGAAGGCACCATCAAGAGTCATCTGTTCCGCAGTCGCAAGCAGTTGCGCGACGCATTGAACGAGCACATGGGAGTCGCCGCATGAATCCGGAAGAACGTGAATGGATGGCCCAGGAAGCCGCGACATCGTTTGAGCACACGGGGCGCATTGCATCGGATCTGGATCCGCTCACGGCCAGCTATGTTTCGGTTGCACGTGCGATGCGTGAACCAATCGAGATGCAACTACCCGCCGATTTTGCACGCAGAGTTTCCGCGCTGGCGGCAGCTCGACCGGGCACGGTTGAAATTGAATCGGGCTTTGAGCGCCGCTTGTTGCTGGCTCTTGGTGTGGTGCTCGGGCTAGCCGCCATGGTTGTTGCTATCGTCTACGGCGGCAGTTGGCTCGGTGCATCATTGGGTTTGTTCAGTCAACTCGGCGAGGCAGCGCAGTCGCTGGCGCTGAGTCTGCTCGGCTGTCTTGCCATTTCGGTCATCGCGCAACAACTGCGCCGATGGCTGCAGGAATCTCGCCGCGACTACGCCTGATCAGCGCCAGCGCTGTTCAGACAGGACTCGCTTGAGGTCATTCGATGTCCCGGCGGGCGACAGATGCGCCCTCGCGGCGTATCATCCCGCTCGCGTCGAAATTGCGGGCATTCGCAAGATGCGCGGATCCGCTCAGCCAATGGTTCTCCGTCCAGACAGCCCCGCAAACGCAATGCCGCGAATACGACCCACCGACATTCCTTGATCCCTGCCGTGCGCCCGCATGGCGGAATGCGAGCGCATG
>JBDSPX010000306.1:0-3000 GCA_039930065.1 Dokdonella sp. | reverse complement strand
AGCAGGGGCAGAATAGACTTCGTCAGTCGGTTCATCGTTCGTCTCGCTTTTGAGGATTGCTCCTCGATATGCGTAAAAGCGTGGCAGAACGGCTCATCATCCAGGACAGACGGAATTCGACGTGATGGTCTGACTGCGCGGCACCAAACGTCGGATTCCTCGAAGCATGGAACCTGCCCAACCGAGCTTTCATTCCAAGTGACGGTTGCCATCGGATCGCCAACGAATCTCCCGCGCGAACTCAATCTTTCTTGGTGGACGGGGTTGAGCGGCAATTGGCGTGGCCGACGTGGCCAACGTTTCAAATAGCGGGTCCTCATCAAAAACATTCTCTTTTTACATGTTTTTGACGATGCGACCTATCGCTGTAAAGAGCCTGCCGGTTATTCGACTATTCGGAATTCGCTGCACGGTTTGCACACCGCAGATGCATTGGTACGCCAAATTCCGACAAAGGCGTAGTCTGCTCGCCGTGGCGCTACGCTGAAGCCAACTCCGCAGGCGCAGCGTTACGAGCGAAAGGCTGGCCCCGCAATGTGATCCTGCGCGCCTTCCTGGATGACACGGCACGCTATCGTAGAGCTTGACGGATAGGGAGACGCTCATGAACAAGGCTGGGTGGTGGGCGGTGCGAAAGGCTCGAGCGTGTACGTTGGCGATGCCTGTGATGGTTATGCTCGTCGCCTTCGCAGGCACCGCAATGGCGCAGAGTCATCTGCCCGAGACCGTCATGCACGATGGTTTTGATGGCCTCTCAGCCGGTCCGGCCAATGACGCCGATGCGGCCCGGTTTCTCGCCCAGGCGACTTTCGGGCCAACCGATGCGGAAATAGCCAATCTGCGCGCGATCGGCTACAGCGCCTGGATTGACGCGCAGTTTGCCGCGCCGCCAACCTCAACCCTCGCCTATATGAGCTGGGTCGAGGACACGCTCGACGAACAGGTGGGTCAGGACACGCGCCGAGAAGCCTGGTTTCTCGGCGCACTGGGCGGACCTGATCCGAAAAACAATACGATCATCCATACCGACCAGCTGCGTCAGCGCATGGCCTTCGCACTCAGCGAGATCCTGGTTGTATCGGAACAGAACGCAACGCTGGCAGAGTTCCCCAAGAGCCTCGGCTACTACCAGGATTTACTCGTCAACGGCGCCTTCGGCAACTACCGCACGCTGCTCGAAAACGTGACCCTCAGCCCTGCGATGGGTGTCTACCTCAATATGCTCGCCAATCAACGAGCGAATTCGGCGCAGAACATCCATCCCGACGAAAACTACGCGCGTGAGGTCAATCAGCTTTTCAGCATCGGCCTGGTGATGCTTGGTACCAATGGCGTGCCGCTGCTTGACGGCAACAACCAGCCGATTCCGACCTATTCGCAAGATACGATTTCCGCATTCGCGCATGTGTTCACGGGATGGAACTGGTTCAATTGCGGAAACTTTCAGAGCTGCGGACCGGACTACACAACCAGTGCGAATTTACTGCAGCCGATGGCCGCGTTCCCCGCCTACCATGACAACGGCACCGGTGCCGACGATCTGCACAACAAGCAACTGCTGATCTATGACGGCGCACAAAACAGTGGCGTACTAACCGATGGTGGCAGCCCAGCAACCGATCTCGCCTTCGCCCTCGACAACATCTACAACCACCCGAATGTCGGACCTTTCGTTTCGAAGCAATTGATCCAGCGTCTGGTCACCAGCAATCCGAGCCCTGCTTACATAGGGCGCGTCGCGGGCGTGTTCAATGCAAACCGGGCCAGCGCGAATCAATTGCGCGAAGTGACTCGTGCGATTCTGCTTGATCCCGAAGCGCGCTATGGGCAGTGGAGCGCACCTGAGACCTACGGCAAGTTGCGCGAGCCCTTGCTGGCCCTCACCCACTTCTGGCGCGCGATGGATGCACGCCACATGTGTGGCACCGATCTGGGCGGCAGACATTTCGCAAACCAGCCTTATCGATATGCCGGCTACTCAACAGCCTGGGGTACGGCGGATAGCCAGTATGGCAACGGCGTCGCCCAAGCTCCGCTGAGGTCGCCGTCGGTGTTCAACTTCTTCAAGCCGAGCTATCTGCCGCCCGGCGAAATGACCACGCGCAATCTGCTCGGTCCGGAGTTTCAGTCGCAGACCGAGAGTGTCATCGCCAACACGACCAATAGCAGCAGAGGACGCAGCTTTGGCTATGACACCAGCGATCCCTGCGATCCCGGCGACGACATCGGCGAGGTCAAGGTGAACCATTCGCGCGACCTCGCGCTCGCCGGTAGCGGCAGCGGCGGAATTGCCGATCCGGCGACGCGGCTGGTTGATGCCTACAACACGCGTTTCATGTCCGGACAGATGTCGCCGTTCATGCGCCAGGCCTTGCTCGCCTATCTCAACCCGATCAATTCGAGCTGGACCGACGGCGTCTCCGACTGGCGTCTCTGGCGCATTCACACGGCGCTGTACCTCATCACCACCTCACCCGAATACATGATCCAGAAGTAGGAGAACACCATGCGTCCCGATCGTCGCAAATTCCTTCACGACACGATCTGTGCTGCGCTCGGTGGCGCCAGCCTGTATTCAGCACTCGGCGGCTTGCAGCTCGTGCAGGCCGCGACCCACGCACCAAGTTACAACTTCGCCGACTACAAGGCGCTGGTTTGCGTCTTCCTCTACGGCGGCAATGACGGCTTCAACACCGTAGTTCCGATCTCCGGAGCTGCGCGCACCGGCTACAACATCGTGCGCCCTACCCTGGCGCTGCCAATCGCTGGGCTGCACGCACTCAACGCACCGGTGAGCGGATTGGGAAGTCCGGCCGATGGCAGTACTTACGGTCTCAATGCGTCGATGCCCGAGCTTGCAGGGCTGTTCAATGCCGGCCATGCAGCGGTCGTCGCCAACGTCGGCTCACTGGTCGGGCCGGTGACCAAGGATCAGTACCAGAACGGCAATCCGGCTTTGCCGCCGCAGCTCTTCTCACATTCCGATCAAAGTTCCTATTG
>JBDSPX010000305.1:0-9626 GCA_039930065.1 Dokdonella sp. | reverse complement strand
TTTGCGCCGCGCACGGCGCGATGTTCGCGGTCAGTTCGGGCGAGTGCGTTTCGGGCCCTTGCAGCAATGGTTTGCTCAGGGTTCCGATTCAGGTCGACGGGGAGGAAGTCCGATCCGGCTAAGCTTCAACTGGCATTGTACGACGATCCTCGTTGACAGCCTGTTCGCGACTGTCTAGGCTCGGCTCGTTGGCCCGCCATATGCCGTCCGAGCGGTGTGAACCCGGGCTTCTTGGGTAATCGAAGAGGGTGCCATGCGCAGCAGAAATTCACAGACTCCGAAGCCGACCGAAGCCGAGCTGGGCATCCTCAATGTGCTTTGGGAACGCGGCGAGATGACCGTGCGTGAGTTGCACGAAGCCAATTACCGCGACGACGGAACCGGCTACACAACATCGCTCAAGATGTTGCAGATCATGCACGTCAAGGGATTGGTCGAGCGCGATGATTCGCAACGTGCGCATGTCTATCGCGCCGCAATCAGCAAGGAAATCACGCAGAAGCGCTTTCTCAGCGACATCGTGCAACGTGTGTTCGATGGTTCGCCTTCGCAGTTGGTCTTGCAGGCGCTTGGCGGGCAGCCGAACGCAAGCCGCGAGGAGCTCGATGAAATTCGCGCCTTGCTCGACAGTATCGAATCGAGTTCGAAATCATGAGTGCCATGGCGGTGGATGTTTCCTGGGTTCACGCGCTCGGCTGGAGCTTGATTCATTTCCTCTGGCAAGGAGCGCTCATAGGTATCTTGTTTGCGCTAGCCAAGGGCGTGCTGCCAAAGGAGCAAAGTGCGATCCGCTACGCGACGGGTTTGATCGCCTTGATGGTCTTGGTCGCGTGCCCGTTCTTCACGTTTTTTGTGCTGTGGTCGCCCGCAGCGCTCGAAATGGCCTCGGTCGGAAACCTCGCGCTGGCTCAGGAACTCGTGGTGTTGCCGAGCGCCACGATCGGTGGCGCGGATAGCTCGGGAGCTTGGCTTCCGCTTTTGGTCGCTGGATGGGTTGCGGGTGTCTTCGTGATGCTCTGGCGTGGCTTGCATCAGTGGCGAGCCCTTGAACGTATCGCGACCAGACTGGCTTGGCGCCAAACCGAGATTGAAGACATGTTGGCGCGCGTCGCATGCCGATTCGGTTCGCTTCCTGCTGTGCGCGTGCTGGTTTCGGCGTGCATCGACACGCCGACCCTGATCGGTTGGTTCAAGCCCGTCATCCTGCTGCCGGTGGCTGTCGTTACCGGATTCCCTCGACATCAGCTTGAATTGATTCTTGCGCATGAGTTGGGACATCTGCGTCGATACGATCATCTGGTCAATCTCGGTCAGGCGATAGTCGAGACCCTGTTGTTCTACCACCCGGTTGTGCACTGGATATCGCGTGAGGTGCGTCATGAGCGCGAAATCTGTTGCGACAATCTGGTCCTGCGCTTGACCGATAGCGAGCCACGCGAATACGCACGCACGCTGGCTGCGCTGGAAAATGTTCGCCAGCTTGCTCCGCAACTGGCGGTGGCGGCGTCGGGCGGCATCCTGCTCGAGCGCGTGCGTCGCATTGTCGGTGCGGCTTCGCCGCGGACACACAGCCGCCGTTCTTTGCTGGGTCTATCGCTGATTGTCGCGAGTTGCAGTCTGATGATTCCGGCAATCACGGTTTTTTCGAACGCGATTGACGAAAAGGGCGAGGACGCTGTCGAGACGATTTCCAAGGTTGACCTCCCTCTTGCCAAGCCGCAACTGGATACCACGATACTGCCTTCAACTTTACCGGTGTTGATCTTTGCTCATTTGTCGCCAGTTGTTGCAGATAGGGTTTCAAGCGCGCCTCCAATGATCAGCGCAAAAGGCTCAGTCGAAACGATCGCGATTGCGCGCGACGATTCCGTGTCGGGCGAAAGATCGATTTCGACAGTTGCTCCGTTGCATCAATCCGTTGCAGTGCCAACGGCGGTGCTCGATGACCCGGACTTCGAAATTCCCTCTGTTGGTGTCGAGCTGGCGGCTGTCGAGCCACTGGTTGCGGCGCCCGCAGCACCGGTGCTGCTTCGCAAGATCTCGCCGGATTATCCCGACAACGGTTTCGGCTCGCAGCATTCAAAGGTGGATTTTGAATTCTCCATCGATGCAAGTGGCAATGTGCATAATGTCCGCATCGTCGCTGGTGACGTGCAAGGCGCCTTCGCGGTCGCGGCACGCAATGCCTTGCGTCAGTGGAAATTCGATCCGCGCAGTGTCAGCGACCGCCACAATGAAAAATTCCGTCAGGGTTTCGAGTTCGTCAGCAAATCCTACGTTGCCATCGAAGACGTGGAAGGCCATTGCACGCCACCGATCGGCTCACATGTTTGCCGTCCCGGGCGCGGCTACGCGGCATTGAAGTCGGAAAAGGCAGCCACGCGATCAGCACGAGTGCTTGCTGCAACGGATGAATCCGCCGACGGAGCAGACATCTGCATGCCAGAAACCGGCTCGCTTCTTTGCCGTTCGAGTGCGCGTGCAAGCGTTGCGTTGAAAGTCGATCCCGATCAGGCGACGGCGGCGCATACGATTGTCATTGCTGGTGGATTGAACTAGCAAAGGCGTTTTGCTGCGCGCATGAGCGAGTATTCGGTTGGTGTTCCTCGTGCGCGCGTGCAAACGCAACCAGCACGTTCCGCTTGTCGCTAAGCAGGCTGTTGAAATTCGCTCAGGCGAGTGCGAGACAAGGGGAAACGGGCGGAAAAAGCGCAGTTTACATGCAGTAAATGAGCATTTGGAGGCCCGTTTCGCTGCCTTAACGAGCCGCCTGAGTAGAATTTCAACAGCCTGTTAGACATCCGAGGTCGTCATTTCGATTCTGCCCGGAGCCTGACGCCTCGCTCTTCACCCTACGGTCTGGCAAACAACAGATTCACTGAAATCAATGTGGTCACCAGGATCAGCAAGGTCAGTGGCAAGCCGACGCGCAGAAAGTCGCGGGTGCGGTAGCCGCCAGGACCGGCAACCACGAGCAATACCGGGTTGGCGCTTGGCAGCAGAAAGGTGTTCGATGTCGAGATTGCCACGATCAGTGCGTAGGCGGCCGGATTGCCGCCTGAGGCCAGCGCGATGTTGATCGCCATCGGCACCATCATCACCGCTGCGCCGACATTCGAGATTACTTGCGAAAAACTCAGCGCAAGGATCGCGAGAAAGGCCTGGACCACCCACTGTGGCAGGCCGCCGAGATACACCATGGCTTCCTGGGCGATCCATGCCGCTGTGCCGGTTGAATCCATCGCGCCGCCCAGCGGAATCAGGCAGGCAAGAATGAAAATGGTTTTCCAGTTGATCGCGCGGTAGGCCTCATCCATGCTGAGGACGCCAGCCAGCAACATGCCAACCGCGCCGACAAACATCGCCACCGCAAGTTTCAGATCGGTAAAAAGGCCGAGTCCCATGGCCAGCCCGAAGAAGATCGCGGCATGCCAGATCTTGTTCGGGCGTTGCTCTTCCTGCGGGAAGTCGGTGACAACGACAAAGTCGCGCGATTCGGCGGCCAGGGTCAGGTCTCGCCATAGTCCGTGCATGATGAGAGTGTCGCCGGGACGCAACGAAACCTCGCGGACATCCTCGCGAAAAACCTGTTCACCGCGAGTTACCGCGAGCACGCTGATTCCAAACCGTTTACGCAGGCGCAAGTCGCCGACCAGTTGCTTGATCCAGAGCGAGTTCGGCGCGACCACCGCTTCGGCAATGCCGGCGCGGGTCGGATTGAACATGTCGCCAAAATTGCGCAGTCGCGATTGCATCTTGCACAACTGGTTATTGGCGAAAGCGCCGATGTCTTCGCGTTTTCCGAGCACGCCAAGCACGCTGCCAACCCAGATCATCTGGTCTCCCGGTGGGGCCAGGCGTGCCTCGTTGCCGGTCTTCAGAGCGAGGATCAGCGGCGCACCGTGCAGACGCTCGGCTTCGACCACGCTCATGCCGACCAGCGGGCTTTCGGCAGTAACGGTCAGTTCCATGACCTCGCCATCAATGCCATACATTTCGGCAAAATAGGTTTCGGTGCGACCTGGTGTGACTTTCTGCTTCTCTTCCTCGCTCGGCCAGAGGCGTGGGGTCAGCAAGGCGAAATAGGCGAGTCCGACAATCAGCAACGGGATGCCGATCGGTGCGATCGCGAACAAGGGGAATGGATCAATGCTTTGCGCGCCCGGGGGCAGGTTGCGATTCGCACTGGCGACCAGATCGTTGAGCAGGATCAACGGTGAATTGGAGATCATCGTCATGTTGGTGCCGGCCAGGATGCAATAGGCCATCGGCAGGAGCAGTCGTTTCAGCGGAATTCCGGTGCGCGAACTAAGCCGGCTGACCACAGGCATGAATAGCGCTGCCAACGCCTGGCTCTGAATGATCGAGGACATGCTGCCGACCATTGCGTTGATCAGATAAGAAACTCGAGTCTCGACACCACCGGCGAGTCGCAAGATGAAGTTGGCGGCTGTACCGAGAACACCTGTGCGATCGAGCCCGGCACCCATGATCATCACCGCGATCAAGGACATCACGGCGTTGCCGGCGAATCCATCAAACAATTGATCAACCGGCATCAGGCGGGTTACGCCAATGACGACAATCACCAGAAGGGCAACCAGATCCCCACGCACCCATTCGAGAATCAGCATGACCACGGTGAACACCAGCAGACCCAGCACTAGGGCCATGTCGGTGGTCAGGGTCAGGCTCATTTCCATCGCAGTGTTTTATCGATCCGTGTTCGTTTCAGGAGCAAGCAAGAGAGGGTATCAACGGCGTTCGTAGAGCAGATCCCACACACCATGACCCAGGCGCACACCGCGCTTCTCGAAATGCGTATTGATGCGCCACGCTGGCATCTCGGAGTATGCCCCGAGTCCTGCCCGGTTGCGCCATTGCGGGGACGAATCCACAACCTCCAGCATGTGCCCGGCGTACTCGGCCCAATCGGTCGCCAGATGCAGCAAGCCGCCAGGCCGCACACGTGTGGCAAGCAACTCGACAAATTCCGGCTGGATCAGACGTCGCTTGTGATGACGTTTCTTAGGCCATGGATCCGGGAAATAAACGCGCACCTCATCGAGCGAGCCCGGTGCGAGCTGATTTTCAAGCACCTCGACCGCATCGTGATTGCTGACCCGGGTATTTTCGACATTTGCATCGGCAAGGGCATTCATCAACCGACCGACGCCCGGGCGGTGAACTTCAATACCGATGAAGTTTCGATCCGACTCATGGATGCTCGCATGCAGCAGTTGCTCGCCATTGCCGAAGCCGATCTCGAGGACGACCGCAGCGGGGCGTGGAAACAGGGTCGACAAATCGATCGGATGGCTGGAGTAGTCCAAGCCAAAGCGGGACCAGTGCGCATCAAATGCCTGTGATTGCGCCGGCGTGATACGACCCTGGCGCAGCACGAAACTACGGACGCGGCGCGGTTCGGCGATTTCCTCGGGCTCTCTGCCCACATGGCGTGGGTCGGTCATCGTGATTCGCTGATTGTGCGGGTCGCCATGCGCGTTTTTTCCCGAAATTTGAATCTGCCAGCGCAGTCCAGTCGGCGCGAGCAATAATCCCGGCCGGCGATGGACAGGGTGTCGTTTTCAATTGCTGTCATGGAGTATTCAACGGGCCGGAGGAAGTATGGAACGCACGCCCATAGTGGCTGTGCACGGTCAGGGCGACGAGTTTCGTCACTTGCATCGCGGCCCAGTTCAATGGTCATGCAGCCATTCTAGTGCATTGAGATTTTGTCGATGGTCTGATGGATGCCTTCTGGCGCGTCCTTTGCGAGGATTCGTCGCTTCTCCTAAATGACAACGCCGCAGATGACTGCGGCGTTGTGGTTGCAAGCGAATCAAGCCTCGTGAAAATCGAACTCAATCGCTTTCGCGACGGTTACGTTGATTGTTGTCCTTGTCGTCTGAATCGTCTTTCTCACGGGCCTTGCGCTGTTGCGGTTTTTGCACCGGCTGACGTTGCTGGACGACAGGTGCTTGCTGCAGCTGGGGTGTCGGGCGAGGTTGCATTTCGCGGCGTTCCTGCTGCGGGGCAGGTTGGCGCTGCTGAATTTCTCGGCGTTCCTGCTGTGGGGCGGGCTGGCGTTGCTGGATTTCGCGACGCTCCTGCTGCGGGGCTGCCTCGCGCTGTTGCATTTCGCGACGCTCCTGTTGCGGGGCTGCCTCGCGTTGCTGGATTTCACGACGCGGCTGCCGATCAGCTCCCTGACCCCTGCCGGTTTCTTCGCGATTGCGCTCAACGGCCTGCGGATTTGCCCGAATCGTCGCTGGCCTGCGCTGTTCCGGTGCACTGATCGTGCGTGAGGAGTTGTCGCGCTCGACGGGTTGACGCGGGCTTGCAGAACGGTCAGAGCGTTGCTCGCGATCAATGGCTGTGCGCGGCTGAACTGACGGCGACGTGCGCTCACTATTATCCACGCGTGGTGCGCGGACCGTATTGGAATTAGCCCCATCGCGGCCGCGTTCGATGCGGGAATTTTCCGGCGTGCGCCCGCTATTGGTTTCCACCCGAGATGGACTGTTGTTCGAGCGAGTCGAGCGGCTATTCGTGTCATCACGTGAGCGGATCGGCGTGGCCGTCGAAGCGGGACGATTTCCGCCGACCACTTCAACGCGCCGCGCTTGACGCGCGTTCGCATTCGGCCTGGAAGCCGAAAGCTCACGCATCTCGGCAACGGCCAGGGGTTGGTTGTCGTTGCGCGAAATCGCGCGAATACGTTCCTGCGCATCGAGACGACGAGCGGGGGGCGCGGTACGCGCAATCACCTGACGATCGAACGTTGCACGTTGCACATTGCGGCCGCCATCCCCGCGTGCCGCACCGCCTCCGACAAAGCTTCTTGCCGTTGGTGCGACCTCGATTCGACTGACCACCCGGCCTTGAGCCAACAGCGACTGGTTCACCTGAACGCGTGAACGCTCAACTGAGCGCGCATTGATGAACGTGTCTCGGGATACGGCCGTGTATGCGCGCTGATCGTTGCGGTACGCATAGTCGAAATTGTTGATTGTCTGGCCGCGCGAATAGTCGTTGTACACGTTGCTGATGTAGGTGTTGTTGATGATGGTGGTATTGCGCGAGTTGATATTGTTGAAATAGTTGCGCGAGCCCTGGTACCACGGGACGTAGACATCGCTTGGCCCGAGCGGAAACCAACCTACCGGTCCACCGCTCGAGATACTCACGCTGAAGCCGC
The DNA here is from genome assembly GCA_039930065.1 of Dokdonella sp. Classification (GTDB taxonomy): domain Bacteria; phylum Pseudomonadota; class Gammaproteobacteria; order Xanthomonadales; family Rhodanobacteraceae; genus Dokdonella. The sequence goes on along the minus strand of JBDSPX010000305.1, from coordinate 2,425 downwards.
CGCCTCCGACAAACGCAACCAGTGCCGGGGCATAGATTGAACGGACATTACGTGGTCCAGGCACCCAGCCCCAGCGGCTGCCCACATAGGCCCAGCGGCCATAATGCGAAGGTGCAAATCCCCACGGTTGATCGTCGACCCAAGTCCAACCCCATGGATCGATCCAGGACCAATGGCCGTTCCGATAGGGGGTCCAGCCGGCGTCGACGCGTGTTGGATACCAGATCGAACCGTAGGATGCCGCTGAGCTCCAGCTGCCGTATTCATCAAGATCGGCATAGCCGATCGTGTCCTCTGACACATAGCGCCGGGAGGGCGAGCGCGCATAGCGGTCGGCTCGATCGGAGCACCACTGGTCAAAATCATCCTGCCTTGGCAGGTCGAGGACTTCATAGTCTTTCAATTGCGAATCGTAGAAGCGGTACGACTCCCCTTGGCGAATCTGGAAGCTCGCATTGTCACGGCCGTAAACCTCGCCGTCACCATCGATGACCGAGACCATCGTCGACTCGCCTTTGGGAGCGATATCGATTCGATACTCTCCAGGCTGATCGATGACGAGCGCAAGTGTCGGTGTATCGACCTCGTAGGTCTGCCCCTCATACACCTGTCGGACCGTAAGATTGAGCGTTCCAGCCGTCAGTTCGACCTGAGCAGCCGAGTCATCGAGATTGAGCAGGCGGAAGGAGGAACGCTCATCAAGACGCAGCGTTGCCGCGCCGACCTCCATCTCCGCACGAGAGGCACGATCGGTGTACAGGCTATCGCCGGTAATCAGAGGTCGATTGAGACGCGCCTCGGACCACTCTTGGATTCCCGCAGGCTGCATGCTGACATCGCCTCTGGTGTAGCTGAGACGGGCGACTCGACTCGGTGGATCCGCCAATGCTTGGCCGGCTGCTGCAAATAGCAGCACTGCCGGGACCAGACACACGCAAAAACGAGACAGGTGGCGATTGAACATGGGGCACTCCTCGATGGATATGTGCGCAACTCCGCTTGACGTTTGGACCCGCCCAAACGGAGAACGCGCACGCTTATATCAACCCATTGTGGCTGAACGTGAACCGTCCACGCAGAGCGCTTGCAAAGATTCATCATTTCTTGGCAATAGCCATTCACGACACGCCGAAATCCTGCTTGCCGTGCAGCGGAATTGACGGATAATCTGCTCGCCCCCGCGGGTGTAGCTCAATGGTAGAGCTGTTGCTTCCCAAGCAACTGACGAGGGTTCGATTCCCTTCACCCGCTCCATGCCGATCCGACTTTCGCATTGCGGATCTGGTCGCAGCCTGTTTCCTTGCTTCGATCGAGTCCTTAACTCTCATGAAGATCGCCATTCTTTCGCGTAATTCCTCGTTGTATTCAACGCGGCGACTGGTCGAAGCCGGCCGCAGTCACGGCCATCGCGTGCGCGTGCTTGATCCATTGCGTTGTTACATGTGCATATCGCAACAGGGTTTCGAAATGCGCTACAAGGGGCGTGCACTGAAAGATTTCGATGCGGTAATCCCACGCATCGGCTCGTCGGTCACGTTTTACGGCACCGCCGTCTTGCGCCAGTTCGAGATGATGGGGGTGAAAACACCAAACGGATCCGATGCGGTGTTGCGCGCACGTGACAAGCTGCGCTCGCTGCAGCTGCTGGCGCGCGAAGGGATCGACTTGCCAAAGACCGTATTTGGTGACTATCCGGATGACACCATCGACCTGTTGAAGATGTTGGGCGATCCGCCGCACGTCATCAAACTCAACGAGGGTGCGCAGGGGCAGGGTGTGTTGCTCGCCGAAAAGCGCTCGGCTTCTCAGGGAATGATTGAGGCGCTCCGCGGTTTGTATGCCAATTTCATCGTGCAGGAATTCATTGGCGAAGCCGGAGGCGGTGACTTGCGATGCTTTGTGATTGGCAATCGCGTGGCTGCCGCCATGCACCGTCAAGCGCCTGAAGGTGATTTTCGCGCCAACCTGCATCGAGGCGGCAAGGCGAGTGCGGTCGAACTTACCGCCGAGGAAACCGAAGTCGCAATTCGTGCAGCGGCGACGATGGGCCTCGGTATCGCCGGCGTCGACCTGCTGCGTTCGCGACGCGGGCCGCTTCTGCTTGAGGTGAATGCGTCACCTGGGCTTGAGGGTATCGAGCATGCGTCGGGCAAGGACGTCGCCGGTGAAATCATTGCCCACGTTGAGAGCATCGTGCTGGCTGGCAAACCGCTGCCGCGGGGTGGCAAGAAGCAGGCTTCTGCCTGACTTCACGCTTCAGGCTATAGCTGTTGTCCCGCATTAACGGAAGCATCAGAGTGGCTTAACTTTCATTTAAGCCTTTGATCCCTATAGTCTCAACCACTGTAGGCTCTGCTCGACACTCCTAAGTTTTGGCACGGTGACAGGCAGATTACGGTAATCGGGGCAGTAGCTTTTGGCCCAA
>JBDSPX010000304.1:0-28402 GCA_039930065.1 Dokdonella sp. | reverse complement strand
CGCGATGCGGCAACACCGTCTTGCCGCCGGGTCCGGTATAGCCCGCGACGAGTCCCTCGATATTGATGGTCGGCTGCGACACCAGACGCTCGTAGGCGGCCTGTAGCGGAAGGTCATCTATCCAGTGCGAGACACCATATTGCTTCTTCATGGCAGCTTCGTCGCGTTTGACGATGGCCGTGGCGATCATCGCCTTCTCTTCAGCACTGATCGCGGGTGGCGTCGGATAGTTGTCTACGGTGATGGTGTTGCCGTCCTCGGAAACCAGCGTATCGAGCGCCTTGACCAGACGCCACGCCGGGCTGTCTACCATCGCTTTCAAGGACGAATGAACATCCTTGGCCGGACCACGCCCCCACTTTTCTCCGCTGGCGACGAGTTCGAGTTCAACCACACCTTTGGCGCCGAGGCTGACCGTGACTTCTCCATCCAGTCCCTGGGATGCCGAAGGCATGAACACACCAACGGTTTTTGCCAACGCGGCAGCAACCTCTGGACGCCGCACCAGTTGACCGATATGCGGCGAGCCGATCTCCTCTTCACCTTCGGCGACCAGCACCAGGTTTACCGGCATCTTCTTGCCTGCGCCACGAATGGCATGCAGCGCTGCGAGAAATGCCGATTCCGGGCCTTTCTGGTTTACCGCGCCACGACCGACGATGGCCTTGCCCAAGCCGGGTTTGTCGACGATGCGCGCTTCGAGCGGCGGGGAACTCCATTCGGCAGGATCGAACTGCTTGACGTCGTACATGAAATACAGGCCCACCGTTTTCTTCGCACCCACGTCGAGCGTCGCGAACACGCCGGGTTTTCCATCGGTGTCGATAATGTCGACTTTCTGAAAGCCGGCGTCGCGCGCGAGATTTGCCATGTACTCGACGCCTTCGCGCGAATTGAGATTCTCGGCGGCAATCGACGGCAATGCGATCCAGTCCTGCAGTCGCTTCACCGAAGCATCATGTTGCTTGGTCACTTCCCGCTTGATCGCGGCAAGATCAGATGTAGCTGCATTCGCGATGCCCGACCCGATGAGCAGGATCGCGCTCGCGATAGCGAACGAGAGGTGGCGGCCCAAACGAAGGCAACCGAGACGAGACGATTTCATTCTGTACTCCCCGATATAGTCATGGCGACACCACGCCGATACTATCAGTGCATCCGGGGCAGCGCTCTGGGTCATTGGAAATTGTGGCAACGCTATCGATTACCGCGTCGCGCAGGGGCTTGCTGCCCCAATCACTGGAGAGAGCCGCATGCGCCCTACCCTCACCCATTCCATCAGCCTCGCCGTGGTTGTCGCACTGGCAGGTTGCGCAACGTCGTCGCCGAGCAAGACCACTGCCCGTTACGACTTGATCGTGCGCAATGGCATCGTCTACGACGGCACCGGGTCGGCCGCGAAACCGCTCGACATCGCGGTCAATGGTGATCGCATCGCCGCCCTGCTTCCGCACGGAGCAAACGTCACCGCGGGCACCGAACTCGACGCGCACGGCCAAGCGGTCGCCCCGGGCTTCATCAACATGTTGAGCTGGGCGACCGAATCACTGATTGCCGATCCGCGCAGCCTGAGCGACATCAAGCAAGGCGTCACCCTCGAAATTTTCGGCGAAGGCTGGTCGATGGGGCCGCTCAACGACGCCATGAAAGCCGATGCACTCAAGCAACAAGGCGACATCCGCTATCCGATCGAATGGACGAGCCTGGGTGAGTATCTGGACTTTCTGCAGAAACGTGGCATCGCGCCGAATATCGCGTCGTTTGTCGGCGCAACCACGGTGCGCATCCACGAACTCGGCGAAGGCGACGTCGCGCCCGATGCCAATCAGTTGGCACACATGCAGACGCTGGTTCGCGATGCGATGGCTGAAGGCGCACTCGGCGTTGGCGCATCGCTGATCTATCCGCCGGCATTCTTTGCCAAGACTGACGAGCTGATTGCGCTGGCCAAGGCAGCGTCCGAATCGGGCGGCGGCTACGTCGCTCACATGCGTAGTGAGGCTGATCGTTTGCCGCAAGCGCTGGAGGAAACAATTTCCATCGGTCGCGCGATCGGTCAGCACGTCGAGGCCTATCACCTCAAGGCTGCCGGAGAACGCAATTGGCCGAAAATGGCGCAGGCAATCGCGCGTATCAATGCGGCTCGCGCCGACGGCGTGGATATTGCCGCCAACATGTATGCCTACACCGCAGGGGCAACAGGGCTGACAGCCGCGCTTCCACCCTGGGTTCAGGCCGGTGGCCAGGAGGCAATGATGACGCGGCTGAAGGATCCGACGATCCGCCAGCGCGTGATCGCCGAGATGAAAGATCCCAACGTCCAATGGGAAAATTTGCGACTGCTTGCGGGCGATGATTCGCGTATTCTCTTCATCGGATTCAAGAGCGATGCTCTCAAACCCCTCATCGGGAAAACCCTCGCCGAAGTCGCACAGTCGCGCGGCACTTCCGCCGAAGACACCGCCATTGATTTGATCATCGCGGATGATTCACGCGTCGATACCGCCTACTTTCTGATGAGTGAGGACAATGTCGAATTGGGCTTGAGCCAGCCGTGGACGAGTCTGGGCTCGGATGCCGAATCGTCAGCGCCGGAAGGTGTGTTCCTCAAATCGAGCACACATCCGCGCGCCTACGGCAATGTCGCGCGCTTCCTCGGTCATTACGTTCGCGATCGCCACTTGATGCCGCTTGAACAGGCTGTCTATCGGCTCACCGGATTGCCTGCACACAACTGGAAATTGCGCGACCGCGGCCGTCTCGCAGTCGGTTGCCATGCCGACATCGTGATTTTCGATCCGGCCACGATCGCCGAGCATTCGACCTACCAGTCACCGATGCAACTCGCGACCGGGGTCCGTGATGTGCTCGTCAACGGCGTACAAGTACTCCGCAATGGTCAGCACACGGGTGCAACACCGGGCCAGATCGTTCGCGGTCCAGGCTGGGGCGGCTGGCACGATGTTGCGCCCGCGTCACGCGTTCCGTGAAGATACTTTTGCCCTATTCAAAACCGTTCGTGAAAATGCACTCGCCGGGCTCGGAACAACCAGGGCCCGCGAACGGATCGGAATAGCGAGGGTCAGCGAGAAACGCTGAATCCGTAAAGGTGTTCATGAAAGCCACCAGGGCCAGTTTTTGTGCGGCGCTCAAGTTCAAGCGGATCGGATTGCCATTCGGAAGGCGCAGGCGCTGATCTAGATTCGGATGCGCTTGCACGCCCGAGTTGTAGTGTTCAACGACCTGCGCAAGGGTCGAGAATCGACCGTCGTGCATGTACGGCGCACGCACTCCGATATTGCGCAGTGAAGGTACTTTGAAGGTGCCGAGAAAATGCGCTGTGGCAAAAGTCTCGAAAGCGCCCTGATCGATGCTCGTATCGGCATCCAGACCGTTGTTCATCGGCCCGTTCTGTTCGTTGATGAAGGCTTCCGTCGCATGGCATCCGCCACACCCTGCTCCGCCCGCTTGCGGCGGCGTGAGAAAGAGGGTTTTACCCTGGTTCTCCTGCGCGGTGAAGTTTGGAAACGGCTGATTGAAATTGTTGACCATGGCACGGCCCTGGTCGAAGCGGCTGGTCACTGAGACGAGGCTACGAACAAACTGGGCGAGGGCTTTGGCAACGCGATCCGAGGTAATCGCCGCATCGCCGAACGCCGCATCGAACAGCGCCGGATAGTAGTCTTTCTGCGCGAGACGACTTTCGACATTGGCCAGAGTCATGCCCATCTCGACGGAGTCCTGAATCGGCATCAGCGCCTGTGCTTCCATGCTTTCGGCGCGTTCGTCCCAGAAAGCACGCCCTCGCTGGTAGAAGCGCGCATTGGTCAAGCCCATCGAATGTCGTCGCGTGTTGCCGCCATCGAAACCGATGCTCAGTGTGCGTGGATCGGAGAATCCGCTAGCCTGGTGATGACACGAGCCGCAGGCCACGGATCGATTGCTGCTGAGTTCCTTGTCGTAAAACAGGACTCGACCGAGCGTCGCTCCAGCACTTGTTGTCGGGTTGCTGCCAGGCGTGTTGTCGTGGTCGATCACTGCAATCTGGGTCGGTGATCCCGGCACGGCCGGCACGAAAAAAGAGGATGGCAATGTAACGAAATAGTCGTATGACGGCGAAGGCAGTACCGGATCCGCATGCACGATGCCAACCAGCATGCAGCCGCAAAATACGCGTAAAACCGCGTTGATGAATGTCATCGATGCCTCCCTCGATTTGATCGCAACGACGCTGCCTCCCATGCGACAGCATCTCGACGAAATCAACTTTAGGACTCAAGGGTGCAATAAATACGCAGAAATTGAGGAGTTTGTGGCAATCCTTGGTCAATGCGTCGATCTGGCGAATTGCCCACGAACGCGATCGCTTCGACGATTCTGCGCATGGCCACGCAAGTCGATGCCGTCCGCTTGCTTCGCCTCATTGCGTTCGGCCGGTGAACACAAGCTGCGACAAATCTTTACCGCTCGAACTCGCACCCCTGAAGGGCCACATCAAGCGGATACATCGCGGAATCTCAGTCGGTCGTTTGAACCGGCAACTCGGGAATGGCAAGACTTCTATCCGGGTCGCCAGTGGCGCCGGTCAGCATGTTTGACGGCATGAAGCCCGAATCACCGACGGTGATCACCTTGAATTGACCGTTCGCCTCGATGCGGATACGCGTGATGCTGGCGTGATGTACCGACATTTCAAGCCATGCCTCGGTATCGACACCCAAGGCGCGCGTCGTCAGGTAGCGGATCACATTGCCGTGGCAGACATACATCTCGGTACGTTCAGCGCCAGCAGCAGGTTTGAAGTGCGCATCAAACAGGCGATCAAGCTGGGCTTTGCAAGCGGCCAACGCCTCGGGCTTTTCGTCCTTGGTGATCTCGGATCGGCGTGTCGCTGGCGTGCACTCCTCAAGATCATCGAGGACTTTGAACGACCGACCCGGGAAGTCTCCGGCAATCACAGCTGCCGTATCGCGGGCGCGCTGCAATGGGCTCACATAAAGCGAATCGAAATGTTGCGAAATTCCAGCCAGCTGCGCGCCAACCAAATGCGCCTGCGCAACACCCAGAGGCGACAGGCCCGGGCCGAGTTTCGGATCCGCTTTTGGATCGGACGTGTAGTTGCCATGGCGAACCAGAACGATGTTGCGCGCAAACTTGGTCGGCGCTTCAGCTGCGATGGCGAAAGAGGTGACAGCCATCATCACCATACAGAAAGCAGCGACGGCTGCCGTGCTCGATGTCAATGCGCGCATGTTACCGCCCCTCAGAAATGTTGGAGAGATGGAAGGTTACTGCATCGCACTGAGGTTCTGGCTGTTTGCCAACCTGAAGATTCAAGTAGCGAGAGGGCGAACGAAGATGCGGAGTTTCCTTCCTGTTCACGCCGGAACCCATAGAAAGGACACAACAAGCTGCGAGCTTTTCGCAAGCCAAACAAGGGAACGCCAATGACTGACAACAAGGATCTCGAAAGCAAACTCTGGAAAAGCCTCAAGTCCGACCGTACCGTGATGCTCGGAATCGATGGCGCCGAAGACGGCCATTCACGCCCGATGACCGCAATCGTCGAAAACGAATCGGGGCCGATCTGGTTCTTCACCGGCAAGCCGAATGGCGTCGTCGAGAATCTGCAGAATGGCCATCGGGCGATCGCCGCGTTCAGTTCGAAAGGCCACGATCTGTTTGCAAGCATCCACGGCAGTCTCTCCACCTCGAATGATCGCGCCGTGATTGACCGCCTCTGGAACCCGTTCATCGCTGCCTGGTTCGACGGCAAGGATGATCCGAAACTGGTTTTGCTTCGCTTTGATGCTGATCACGCACAAGTCTGGCTCAACGAATCGAACCTGCTGGCTGGCGTCAAACTGCTCTTTGGCGTCGACCCGAAGGAGGACTACCGTGACAAGGTTGGCGACGTGGATCTGCGCTAGAGCATATTTGCGTTGGTCGTTTTTTTCGTCATCTGAACGTTCCACGCCTCTGCAGATTTTCGCCAATTTCCGCCTGTAGACGGATCTGCCAATCCGTCACCTTTATCTAGACTGGACGATCACCCTGATCCGCTACGGGATCAGGGTCACCGGGGAACCGTCCATGTCACGATTGATCCATCGAACCGCAATGGCTGCAGCGTTCAATATTGCCGCCTTCTCCACACCTGCCGTATTAGCTGACGATTTGCTCGACGCCAAAACGGAAGAATCCAGACAACGCGCTAGCTCGACGACGCAAGGCGGTAGGTCGCCGGCGCCGATTTCGATCGCGGACGCACCTTGGATGACCGATGCCATCCGAGTCACCGCTCGCGGTACGGCCAATGATTGGCCGTCTGCGCTTGCGACCGACGTGCTGTCCTATCAGGACGCAGTCGCTGCGCCATCTGATTTCCAGGATCTGATTACGCGCGTACCGGGGGTTGGCGCGACGGGTCAGAACGGCATTTTCGAAACCTTCTCGATTCGCGGCAGCGGTGCCAACGGCATCTTGATTCTGGTCGGCGGCATGCCGATCACCGCGCAGCGACGCGCTGGCGTTCCGGTCGCTTTTGTCGAACCTGCCTTGCTGGGTGACATCAACGTCACGCGAGGACCCGCCGTCGTTCACTTCGGTGCAGGCGCACTCGGCGGCGCGATCTCGATCGAGCCACGCTGGTTCGATTCCCCCTTCGTCAGTGCCGGCTATGCAACGTCAGGTAACGAAGCGTCGCTCAGTGCCGGCGTGGGCTCCGACGCCTTCTCGGTCGCCGTTGCGCGTCACCAGGCCGGCGACAGCGAGGCTCCCGATGGCACGCCGCTGAACACCAGTTACGAGCGTCAGAGCGCATCGCTGCAGTACCGCAGCAAGCTCGGTGATTTCGATTTCGATGTGCTCTTGCTGCCATCGCGCACCGAAAACATCGGCAAGTCGAATTCTCGCTATCCCACACGTGACACGACCTATCCGGAAGACAGCCACACACTTGGGCGCCTGCGCCTGCGTCATGCAAACGGGTTTGAGGCAACCCTGCATGCACACGATCAGTATCTCGGCACCTACAACCAACGTCCCAATACAGCCGACACCTTCGCGGCCATCAGCAGCACCGATGTTGGCGGTACAGCACAGCAGACTTTCGCGAACGGCAACTTCACGAGCAATGTGGGCGTCGAGTATCTCGGTCGACGCAACGTCAATGGCTACGATGCGCGCGGCTCGGTATTCAATCGTACTTACAGCCTTCGCGATGGCCAGGAAGATTCGTGGTCGCTGTTTGCCGTGACCGATTGGCATGCAACACCCGAGCTGGGTCTCGAATTTGGCGGCCGAACGACCTCAACCCATCAGGAACAGGCCGGCGCCCGATCCAGCGACAACGACCAGGCTTTCACGGGTGGCGCAATCTGGACGCCAAACGACTGGAGTCGCTGGAGCTTGAACCTGGCTTCAGGCTACCGCTTTGCCACACTGGAAGAACGCTTCTTCACCGGGGTCACCGCCCAAGGTGAAATTGTCGGCAATCCAAATCTTGGCTCCGAACACTCTGACGGCATTGATCTTGGATACGCCGTGAATGCCGGCAACTGGGGCGGCGAGATGCACATTTGGCGCACTGACGTGAAGGATCTCATCCAACTCGTCGACCTCAGCCCCGACGTCAACGGCTACACCAATGTCGGCAAGGCGAGTCTGCATGGTGGCGAAGCGGCGATTGGCTGGTCACCGACGAGCGAATTGAATCTACGCAGCAGTATCACGGTGATTCGTGGCACGGACAACAGCGGACAGAAGCTCTACGGGATTCCGCCGGTCACGGCAGATCTTGAAGCGCGCTATCGCGCCGCAAAGATCGAACTCGGCGCACGCCTCAGCCATCGCTGGAAGGTTGATCGCCCGGGTTTCGAGGAACTACCGCGTGATGCCGTGAACATCGTCGACGCCGATAGCCGCTATCACTTCAGCGATGCGTTCAACCTTCAGTTCTATGTGCGAAACCTGCTCGACAAGCAGTATTACGCGACCTCCGATGAGCTTTCCACCTTTGCCCCCGAGCGCTCGATCGGCGTCAATCTGAATTGGACGTTGCACTAGGAAATTTGTCGTGTCGCGCGGAATCCGTTTGATGGATAGCGCGCGACACGATCAATTCAGTTCAATGGTCAGCGCGCTGCGATGACGGTACAACTATGGATTGTTGTTCCACCAAGCAAATCGCTATCTGCCGTCCTCTATCCACAACCGCATTGCTTGACATACACGCTCAATGCTTGGAATCCGTGTCACGCAGGCTCAACGTCTGTGCTTTCCAGATTGGATCCTGCCAACGATAGAACAGGCTCAGGTATTCGGGTTTGTCGGCGCGCTTGTCGACATTGAGCGTGGCCAGATCAAGCACTTCGAAGCTCTGTTGGAATCGTCCGCCGACTCTCGATTCGCGTGCAGCGAGCAACTTCTTTCCGCCCGGCACCCAGCCTGCAAATTCGATGTAGCCGACTTCAGGGCTATCCGTACCGGGCGGAGCAATATCGATCTGCCAGTGGTCGCCGACGCGATGGAAAAGCCAGAGTTCGCGCCAGCCTTCCATCGGCTGCACGGCGAGCGTGAGCGCACTGCCTTGCGCATCGATGCGCACCGAATTGGGCCACACCGTCGCGAACGTGCAGCGCTTGATCAGTGGCGACTTTGGCGGATGTTTCTTGTCGGTGAGTGCGATGCAGGTCTGCCCAGGCTCACCCGCTTCAGTCGCAATGGCGAGATCCGATTTCGAGGGTGTCATCGGCTGCGCTGCCCAGCGTGACGCGCCGACGCGAATCGACGCTTCCGTGTAATCCTCGGTGTCGCTTTCCGCAAGTTGACGTGGATCGACGCTGGTCAACTCCTGCAATGCGCGCTCAGCAGCTTCGCTGCCATCTTCACCGCGGCGTGTCCGCTGGAACGCCACACTGGCCCAGACCGCCGCACTGCGCACGCGCAAACGATTCTCGAGCAGATCGGAAAGGTGGTCGCGTGGAGCTCGATCGAGAACCTCGGTGCGCCAGTTGTCGAGTTCGTGACGTTGCACCGGTGTGAGATCCGGATCGACACATTCCGGGCGTGTCAACGCCAGCGCAGCTCGCGCCTTCTGCTCGTCGCTGGCTGGCAATGCCAGTACGCGACGAAACGCTTCGCCGTCGTAGCACAGTTGCATGCGGCCGCCCTGCTCGAAACTGCGGATATGCACGCCATAGCTCGCGACCACCTCAAGATGCGCCGCCAATACGATTTCCTGCGCGGCGCTGCGATTGCTCGACGCACGCCTGGCCAGACGATCGGCCAACGTACCGAGTGCATCAAACGCATCCGCTCCAATCATCTTTGCGGGGGCCGCTTGCAGAAACGCAGCTGCATAGGCGATGCCGAGAGACTCATCGCCGACACTGTCGCGAAGAAAACCCATGATCGCCGACAGTTCTGCTGCATGCTCTGGTTGCAAAGACAGTTGACGCACTTCGCTGGTCCGCACAAATCCGGCGCGTTCGCGGCGATGATCATAGACCTGCAGATAGTCCAGACGCTCGCCGCGCACTTCGAGCGTATCGCCCGCCCACAACACGGCGTGCTGGATCGCAGAATCACGCGCCTCCGCACGCAGTGCGGTTTTGTCATGCACCACAATTGCCAGCGTCGTTGCCGCCTGCGAGCTATCAACCCATGCAGAAAAAACCAGAACCACTGCGAGCATCCAGGCGCGCATCACTGCCCTGCTCCACTCGCGGATACTTTCTGGCCGATCAGATTGCTGCCGACAAAACCACCTTCCGACGGCGGTGCGGCGATGATCACCGAGATCTTGTCGGACAGTTTGTCAGCCATGGTCTTCTGGATCAGCAAGGGATATTTGCTGATCAAGGCACCATCGCGTTCCAACTGGATACTTGAAACCTTGCCGATCTCGTCCATGCGATAGACCTCGGCCTGCGCCAGCTGGCGGCGCGACTCCGCTTCGGCCTTCGCTTCGATCAGGCGCGCCTCGGCCGTGCCTTCGGCAATCCGCACACGAGAGGCCTTGTCCGCGTCAGCTTCGAGCTTGCGTTGCTCGATCTGCTTTTGCTTGAACGGAATCACGTGGGCCATCGCCTCTTCCTGGGCCTTCGCCGCGATGATCTGTTCGTTTCCGGCCGCTTCCGCCGCCTTCTCGCGACGTACTTTTTCAGCCTCGCCTTGCAGCTCGGTCTCCTTGACTTGCTTCGCGGTGAGCTCCAGCGTGTATTTCATTTTCTCGGTTTCGAGCTCGACCGCGAGCAGTTGATCCATGCCGGCGCGGTAGTCCGCAGGCAGATCCACATTGCCCATCATCACGCTCTTGAGGATCAAGCCGTCCTTGGTGAGCAATGGCTTCAATTCGGCTTCGATCGTGTCCTGCAAATCCTGACGTTTGGTCGAGAAGATTTCGCGCACCGTGTAGCGCGTGAAGACACGGTAGATCACACCCTGCAGCAGCGGATCGACGAGCTCGGCATCGATGTTGGTTGGCAACTTGCGCCCGATCGTGGCAAGCCGGTCTGGATCCACGGCATAGCGCACGGTCAGCTCGACACCGAGCGACAAACCTTCTGACGATTGCAAAGGCGCCTCGCCATTCGAAGTGCTGCTGCGCTGCGGGCGGTACATGTGATCTTCGAGCCCGAAGTGACGCAGCTCGTGAACGCCCGGAATAACAATCGCGACACCTTCATGCAGGATACTTGTCGAACCGGTCCAGCGATTCAGGCGCAGACCGACTTCCTGGGCACCGATCGTCTCGACCGGCGGGTGTTGATAGACCGCGTAGATCGCCAATGCAAGCAGACCCAGGGCGATGACCCGAGGGCTGCGCATGCGACGCCCGACGCGCTTGAGGCCAAATACAAATTGTGACATGTAATTCCCCGATATTCTGCTGGTTGGATGACCCGCCACTTCGGATCACCCTGCGCCCGCCGATCTCGGGTGGATTGACTATCACCATGAGCATCGCCGAGCGCAGACTCATGTAACCGCGGCGGCATGGACACGTTCGGACCAAGTTGGGCAGATGCGCTGTTGAAATGAGGCGGAATTCGGGCGCAAGCGATCGCTCGGTTTCGCTCCGCGAAACTTGGCTCGATGGATAGCGACAGATGACCCTGAACCCGGCTATGGTTACCGGCTTGCACGACCCAGCATCTTGCAGGAGCCCCTTCAGGGGCGAGCTAATTCGTGGAGCACCCCGGAAAACTCGCCCCTGAAGGGGCTCCTACACGTTCCCATCAACCACGGAGTAACCCCATGAGTACGTCCATCAATCGTCAGTTCAAGCTGGCCAAGCGCCCGGTCGGTATGGTCAAGCGCAGCGATTTCGATTTTGTCGAATCACCGATGCCGAGCGCAGGCGATGGCGAGGTACTCATCAAGGTGTTGTATCTTTCGCTCGATCCGGCCATGCGTGGATGGATGAACGAAGGCAAGTCGTATATTCCGCCCGTCGGCATTGGCGAAGTCATGCGTGCCGGCGCTGCCGGAATCGTGATCGCCTCGAACAATCCGGCATTCGCCGTCGGTGAGCACGTCACCGGCGCCCTCGGCGTGCAGGACTATGCCGTCTCCAACGGCAAAGGCCTGATCAAGGTCGATCCGAAACTTGCGCCGTTGCCGGTCTATCTCGGCACGCTCGGCATGCCCGGCATGACTGCCTATTTCGGCATTCTCGATGTCGGCCAACTCAAGGACGGTGAAACCGTGGTTGTCTCGGGTGCGGCCGGCGCGGTTGGCCAGGTGGTCGGTCAGATCGCCAAGATCAAGGGCTGCCACGTCGTTGGCATTGCCGGTGGTGCGGACAAGTGCCAGTACGTCACCGATACACTCGGCTTCGATGCGGCGATCGATTACAAGCACGAGAATGTGGGCGATGCACTCAAGCAGCATTGTCCGAAGGGTATCGATGTCTACTTCGACAACGTCGGCGGAGAAATTCTCGATGCCGCCCTGTCACGTCTGGCCATGCACGCACGCATCGTCATCTGCGGCGCGATCTCGCAATACAACAATACCGAAGCGGTGAAAGGTCCGAGCAACTACCTCTCGCTGCTCGTCAACCGCGCCTCGATGAAGGGCATGGTCGTATTCGACTACGCCTCGCGATATGCCGAAGCGGCAAAGGAAATGGCCGGTTGGATGCAGCAGGGCAAACTGAAGACCCGCGAAGACATCGTCGACGGTCTCGAGACCTTTCCAGAAACCCTGCTCAAGCTGTTCAAGGGTGAGAACACTGGCAAGCTCGTACTGAAAGTCGCAGACGCCTGAGTTCTCGAGAAAACCAAGCTCGCCGTCGCGGTGTCGACGGCGAGCATATGGTTCGCGTCGATGGAATGTCGCTACTGCGTGATCCTCGCCCTATTGGAAAGAACAGTAGGACGTAATCAGACGAAACGCGGTCCGAATCAGTTGGCGAGACTGTTCAACAGGAAGGCCAGCACCACACCCATCGCTGCGGCGACACCAGCGAAATAATTGTCTTCCTTGAACGCGAGCGGAAACACTTCTGTTGCGAGCGAACCAATCACCGCACCGCCAGCAAAGCAGCGAATATAGGAGAGCAGCGCTTCGGATGCATCACGCAGGAGCAAGTTGCCGAGGATCGCCGCGAGCGACAGCAAGGCGGCGGTCACGCTCCACAACAGGAACACTTTTCCTTTTGATTGCTTGCTCTTGATCATCTGGCGTGCACCACCGGCCGCCTCGGGCAAGTTCGAAAGAAGGATCGATCCGGATAGAGCGGCGACCGACATCGGTCCAGCACCGATCAAGGCCACACCGAGTGCAAGATTTTCCGGAATACCATCGATCGTGATTGCAGCGAGCAATCCACCACCGCTCTTGCTGCCCCACTTCTCCTTGACCAACCAATCCAGCAGGCAAAACACGACTGCGCCCGCAAAAACGACGCCAAGCGCCGGCAAAAGTGACGCCTTTCGCGTCGCCGGCTCGATCAGTTCAAGCACGGTGGATACCAGTAGCGATCCTCCAGCCAGTGCAACGAGGAATCCTTCCGTCTTCTCCGAAAGCCCCCAATAGATGCCCCACGCAGCACCGATGATCAGTGCTGCGGAGACCACGACGATCACAAGAATTGTCATCATGGGGTGTTCTCCCACAAGTGTGCAGCCAGTGAGCATGCCCTGAGGTGTCTGAACAAAATTAGAAGCGCGACCTTTTGGAGTGGCGCCAGGACTTGCTCATCGGATACGCACCGATGATAAAAAACGGTTCTATCGTGGGTCGAAGTTTCGACCTCAGGCAACTAGCGTGGCAGACGCCGATACGCGTATCGCACGAGCAACCTGGCGCCTTCTCTTCTGCATTGCAGTCATGCCAAACTTTCTGCACAAGCGCGGCAATTGAACCCTGGTATTGTGGTTTTCGATGTTACAGGCGGACGCACCCAAGCAGGACTGCGTCGGACTCAACGCCTTCGTATCGTTGATTGCGGCAGTGGCGTCGACGAGCGCACAGCAGCCACTATCAGAGACTCGATGCGATCCTTGAACTGCGCTCGTTGCTGAAGGGCTATCCCGGGGCCAGCCAGACAAACGGCTGCCACGGCATATTGCGAAGCACCTCGAACGCAACGACCAGCAGCAACCACAGTCGCGCATCCGAAAGTTTCGCCATCCAGGCGGTACCGGGTCGCGCGGCATTCCAAAGCATGGTCGGAATTGCCGGTATCGCTATTACAGCCAGCGAATTCATTTGCATCGCCAAGCCGACATGACCATGCAACAACGCATGCAGGGCGCGCGTGACACCGCAACCGGGGCAGTACAAACCGGTCAACGCATGAAACCAGCACGGCGGCAATATGCTACCGGGCGCGTAAGGATCAAACCAGAGCAAAATGCAACTCACAAGAAAAGCGAGAAAGACAAGAGTCAGCAGCGGCAGCCATCGATGCTCCACACTCAACGCACTCGCGATGCGATCAATGCGCAACTCAGTGCCCCATGCTGACACCGACGACCAACAACGCAACATAACCAATCACGCCCACCATCGCGAGGCCGAACGAAATCCAACTCCAGGTCGCCGCGTTGCTTGCCGATTGGCGCGCACCGACCACATCACCACCGCTGACCTTGCTGTCGACTTGAGCCGCATAAACGATTGCCACGATGCCTGTCGGCAAACAACAAAACAGCGTGGCGAGAATCGCCCAAACCAGATTGTTGTTGACGACCTCTCGCGGCAACGTCGGCACCGACGAGCCGAGGCCATATTGCCGCTCGGCGAGAGGCATCGCTTCACCGCAGCGAATGCACTGTGCGGCCGATTCAGTATTCTCTTGACCACATTTTGGACAGAACATGCGTTGCGATCCCCGATTCAATTCCAGTTCGTGACTGCCGTTCTACCACGAGCATGGAGTTGCGACCATCGCCGACCTGACCACTCAAGGCAACCGTCAAACCTTCTTGAGGAATTCCGACTTGAGCATCATCGCGCTGCCGTTGACCTTGCCCTCGACATCGTGATCACCACCAACCACTCGGATACCGCGCACCTTGGTGCCCTGCTTGATCACCTGTGATGACCCCCGCACCTTGAGATCCTTGATCAGGACGACGTCATCTCCGTCGGCAAGCACATTGCCGTTGGAATCCTTGATGACCACCGCATCATCCTCGCGAGTGTCAGCAGCGACCATCGGCCACTCGTGTCCGCAATCGGCACAGATGAAATTCGTGTTATCGGGATAGGTATTTTCCATCGAACAGACTGGACAAGCGGGGACATCGGACATGAGGCATCACCTTGTGGGGGCGCTGATTATAGATCGAGCGACCCGATGCACGGTGCGTCATGCGGTCGCCCTCGCGCGCTCCAACTCGCCAAGCGATCCATCATCCTGATGACAATCCAACTCTGTTCGCACGTACTCCCATCCAGCCCTTGAACGAAGCGATTACGAGTGGAATCGCGCCGAACACGATGAATACCACATCACCGGGCATGCGCATCCATTCAAGCAGGTGAGATCGCGGCATTGCCATATAGTCGATGCTGCGCGTGCCAGTAGCCGTGTTGCATGACATCCCATACCTGCAACACGCCGCTCGGAAACAGGCTCAAAGCGACCATCAACATCAAGCCGGCATTGGTTCCCCAGAACGCAACCTTGACGTACTTCTCGATACCGGGCCAGGTTTTTTCATCCGCGGTTTGGCGCAGCACAAAGACCATCAGCGCTATCGCCAGCATGCCGAATACGCCCATCATCGCGGCGTGACCGTGATTGGGAGTCAACTGCGTACCGACCTCGTAGTAGCTGATAATCGGCAGGTTGATAAGGAAGCCGAACATGCCTGCGCCAAAGAAGTTCCAGAAGCCGACGGCCATCAGAAAGTAAAACGTCCATTTATGCATTACAGGTGTCGACGTGGCACTCAGCTCACCGTCGCTACGCGTGGTACGCACGAAATCCCAGGCATCCAGGGTCAGCAGTGTCAGCGGAACCACTTCCAGCACCGAAAAAAGTGCAGACAGCGCCATGTTGAAGCCGGTCTGCCCGCTGAAATACCAATGATGGCCGGTACCGATAAGTCCGCCGAGAAAGTACAGGATCGCGTCAAGATAGATCACGCGCAACGCGGTATTGCGGCGAGTCAGACCCAGTTGATACAACGCAAGTGCGACGATCGTCGTGGCAAAGAATTCGAAAAAGCCCTCGACCCAAAGATGGATGATCCAGAAGCGCCATGTATCAACAACCGTGAAATTGGTCTTGGCGCCAAAGAACAATGCCGGAAGATAGAACACCGGAATCGATAGTGAAGCCACAAAAAACATCCGAACGATTGGCCGAGCCTCCGCATTCTCAACCTTCGAAGGGCGTGCGACCCACCACAACACGGCAAACCAAACCAGCAATCCGATCGCGAGCAAGTATTGCCATACACGGCCGAGCTCGAGATATTCCCAACCCTGATTGCCGAGCCAGAACCACCAGTCACCGAGCAGTTGCGATATGCCGGCCCACTCACCCAGCAGGCTGCCGCCAATCACCGCAACGAAAGCGGCGAACAACAAGTGCGTCCAGGTCGCAAGACCGCTTGGCTCGGCACGGCGCAGCGTACTGCCGAGGAACAGCGCAGCCGCAACATAGGAAGTCGCGATCCACATGATCGCGCTCTGCAGATGCCAGGTGCGCATCAGGTTGCTTGGAAAAATATTCTCTAGCTGAAAGCCGTAGAAACTGCCCGGATCGGCACGATAGTGCGCAGTTGCACCGCCGACCAAGGTCTGAAACAGGAATACAAGCGCGACCAGCACATAGAACTTCACCAAAGCGCGCTGTCCGGGAGCTGGATGCCCCGGTCGAATTCGCGATTGGATCGTGTGCCCGTGACTGAGCCATCCCAGATACTCGAACTTGCCGAATGCCAGCAATACGGCGGCAATCCCCGCAAGCAGCACGAGCAAGCTCAATGCGCTCCAAAGGATTGCACCAGGAATCGCGATGTTGCCGACGCTCGGATCGAACGGAAAATTGTTGGTGTAGGAAAATTCCTCGCCCGGCCGGTTCGCCACCGAAACCCAGGCAGCCCAGGACACGAAGACGCTGAATTCCCGCAGCTCCGCAGGATCACTGATCAAGTTCGGCTTGAGCCCACCATTTCGAGTTGGATCCTTGAAGTACTCCGTCCAGTAGGCATTTTGTTGATTCCATGCCTGCACTTCCTCGGGTGTCAGCGTCAGCTCACCACTCGCCGAATCGTATCGGTTGGTCTTCAGGACGACTGCGACGGTGGCCTGCAATGCAGCGCTTTGCATCGCATCGAGCTCTTCAACAGGCTTGCCGAACTGCTGGCGCGCAAGTACCGCGGCGGTATCTGTGCCCATCCGGTGCAGCGCTTCGGCGGAATAGTCCGGCCCAAGATAAGCGCCATGGCCCCAGATGCTGCCGTTGTTCATCAATCCATATTTCAGGAATACCGCCTGACCGTTGCCGATATCCTCAGCGGTGAACAACGTAGTCCCTTGCGCATCGACGATTTTGAGCGGAATAGGTGGCGCATTGCGGTAGGCGAGAACCGTGATCGCAATCAATACTCCGAATCCGATCACCATCACGATGCCGATGCTTCGCAACCACCAAGGCGACAACGGCCCATCGTCTGCAGGGTTGGCAATCGCGTTGCTGGCAGGCACTTCAAGCGTAGTGGTCATATCAGATTCCCGTAGATGGGTCAGTACCACTTGGGCGCGAACAAAGCATGTTCGCCGGCTGCAATTCCTGCTCTTCCTTCACGCTGACGTTTCGCGCAGGGCATGTTGCAAGCGGCGAGTGTACGCCCGCATTTGCTGTCAATGTCGATTCGATGGCCAAGCTGGCGATAGCAACGCGGTTGCGCTTCAGAGTTGAACCAGCCCCTTTGGAATTCTCGAAAATCCATGGTTCAAGAGAAAATTCCAACTTGATCGGGTTGACGCGTGTCCAGCCCACTCGCCAAATCGCGTATTCAAACAGATGGCGTCCGTGTACGTGACTTCTTGGTCAATCCTCGAGAATCTGTCTTGAGCAGTTTGGGGGGGGTCAAATGAATCGACGAGATTTCATGGCCAGGTGATCTTCAGCGTTTGGCACTTACACCATCCGTGTGCGGCACGGCGCCGCCGATGCGGCGAATATCCTGAACTATGTCGAATCAGTGCGAGTTGATTCGCAAGTCGTATATGTCGGCACCGCAATTCAATTAGACGTGATCGCTCACGGCCAATTCGGGCTACGTGCCATGGCGACCGTGAAGGTTCTGGCGGTTGCGCGTGGTCAAGCACCGACATCCGGCGAAGCGTCGCTGCGCTTTTCAACCTACGATGAGAAGACTCCAGAAAGCGATGGTGGATTGCAGTACAAGATCCGGAGTCAAGACTGCGCCCTTGTGTTTGCGGACTCGTTCGAACAAGGCTGGCCGTCCGCACTTTGGCAGGGGACGCCAGTCGAGATCGTCAAGCTCATCCAGAGCCTCGCGAATAGTTTTGGAACGAATGCCGGAGCTTGATCTTACTTTCAACGGGATTTCGCAGCAGGATTGTGTCAGCCAGTTTAAGCTTTACCGATCCCTGCCGAGGACGCTTCAAGCTGTCGACTAGTCTGTCGTCGGTGCACGACGAAACTGAACTGGAGCTTGCGCTACTTTGCTCCATTCACGCTCAGTGAACTCGCGGCTCGCAATGCTGAAGGGGATTGATCGGTCCATCTTGCTCGGCAAGGACCAAGATCGCGCTTCCAGGCATTCCTTGGGAGAGCTCGCAAACTCAGGAGATGTTTATGAACGTCATGAAACGAAATTTGCTCGTCGGCGCAATCGCTCTATCTTTTGCAGCAACCTCGGCACTTTCAGTCGCCGATTCGGCCACGCCGATGCAGGAGACGATGTCACACGACAAGATGATGAATCGCGATGACGCGATGAAGCACGACGCTCTCGTGAAGCACGACATGGCAATGAAGGAAGCAGCGGCCAAGAAACAAGCCGCGTCCGCTGACGGCGAAATGAAGAAAGAGGCTTTGGCCGATCAAAAGCAGGCGCTGGATAACCGCCAGCAACGCATGAACGACAACATGGAAGCGAAGACCGACGCGATCGACGCCAGCATGGAGCGCATGGAAGACAACATGGAAGCAAAAAAAGACGCGATTGACGCCAAGCAGGTTCGAATGAACGACAAGATGGAGGCCCAAAAGGACGTCGTCGATGCGCAGATGGACGCCAAGGAAGATGCGCGTCATGAGGCCCTCGAAAGCAAGGCTGATGTGAAGAAGGAAAAGGTCGATGAAATGGACTCGTCGCAGCCGGTCACCGATACGTGGATTACTACCAAGGTGAAGTCAGAACTGGCAGTCACCGCGGATGTCAGCAGCTTGAAGATCACTGTCGATACCGTTGACGGCGTCGTATTTTTGACCGGCGTTGTCGATAGTGCTGCGAATGCCGAAAAGGCCGCCGCGGCCGCCAAGGCTGTGCGCGGTGTGAAGAAGGTCGACGCGTCTGGCCTGAAATCGATGTAATCGATTTTCACCAGGGTTTTCAGCGTCGAAAAAGCCCGGTCCCTCGATCGGGCTTTTTCTTTTTCGAAGTAATGACTTGAAGGCGAAGACTGTCTTCTCCACCATTCACTGGCTTGTCATGAACTACGGCAGTCACCGGCAACAATGATGGCCCTGGGGCGTCGGTCACCTCCCTCAATCGTCCCCGCAGTTGTAAGCACCTTCGATGCATTCGCTGATCCGGTTAGGCAAAATTGCCGAAGCCCACCGTCAAGAAAAATTTGGCGTTCTCTACCCGGTGGACCCAAGACTGCGACCTTGATCCGCTACGTTGTTACTAATCTATACACGACCCCGCATTCCGACACAGGATTCTGAAGTGATCACATGTACGTTTTCCACGTTGAAGGCGCCCTATTCCATCGTCCAGCTTGCGCCGCAGGCGTTTCCATCCTGGGTGACGAATGCCGGCCCGTTTGTGTCGATCACACTCAGCTCTGATGAGCTCTCGATTGTCTGCGTCAGTCAAGCCGTGCCCGATGGGGTTGTTGCAGATCACGGATGGCGTTGCATCAAATTGCGAGGCCCCTTCGCCTTCGATCAAGTGGGCATTCTGGCGTCAATTGCGAACCCGCTCGCGGCGAAAAGCATAGCCATCTTTGCCGTGAGCACCTTTGACACCGATTACATCCTGATCAAGGAAGCCAATCTGCAGTCAGCGATTCACGCGTTGAGGGATGCCGGCCACGACTACGCGGGGCATCAAGATTAGCGGGTCCGCATCGCACGCTGACAGCATGACTGCGCGGTCGCGAGATTCCGGCCATGCGAGTTGAATGTTTGCACATGGTCAAGCTGCATCGTCGACGATCCGCGGCCTATCGCACCCTTTCAAACGACTCGGCTTCTCCTGCATCGTTGGCAGGATCATAGACAGCACCATTGGCGATATAGGTTTCGCTCCTGGCCAAATGATCGGGCAGATCCAGTCGGATCCAGAATGCGTGCTCGTGTGAGCCATCGATTTTCTGCAAGTTGGCACCATCGAGAAACTCGAAATGGTGAGAGCCATCCTCATCCGTCTTGCCGAGAACCAGACGCGGCGCATTGCCCTGCGGGCAGTAGTGCGTAGCGAGCATGCGTTCGCCGTCCATCGTGTAAACCGTCATCGACTGACGCGTCGGGCTCATCGTCCATGTTTCGACGATCGTGCTGCCTTTCGCCATCAATGCATAGTTGACGGTCGTCTTCCCCTTCGTGCTGTGCCAGTTTCCTTCCAGCATTTTGATTTGATCAAAGACAGTCTGCGCTGATGGCTGAGCCGCGTTCGCCAATACGCTTGCTCCGCACAAAACAACAGCAATGAGGATTGAATACTTTTTCATAGATCTCCTTCGGGTTACCCCCTAAACTCAAGATTCATGTCCATCCCTTGCTTCTGCGGAACCTGGCTTCAGAGACTGGCGAGGGAGTTAACGATCGACCGTTTCGGATGTTCCGATATCCATCCGGGAAAATAAGGTAACTGTTTCAGCGGGAAGTTCAATTCCAGCAGAGATTCCTGCCTGTATATGCAATTCGCAATGGCGCAAGCCGTGAGTGACCTGCAAGATTCAAAGCCAACCCCCTTGCTCCTCCTGTTTGGAATGGGTCTATCACGGCGGTCGGTTGGGGGATCCTGCACTGCTTTACGTATTGAAGTGGATCGGGCGACATCGGCAATCGACGGTCAGGTTGCTGATGAATCCAATCGCCTGCGTACGGGCACCTGATCTTCCGTAGCAGGAAGCAACGCTCCAACTACTACACTCATTGAATTCATGGAGACTCCACTATGCATAAATTGACTCACCTAATGGCCGCAGCACTCGTTTGCGCAGGTTTCGTATCCTCTGCTAGCGTCAAAGCCGACTATTACGACCTGGTCAACCATGCACAAATCTCGCTTTCACCGGATCCGGCTTTGGTTAATCAGGAAAGCCCAGCAACCCTGCACATCATGACCCGCGCGGACGTACATGGCTTCATCGGTATGAACGAACCGGTGCATGTTCCCAACCATCAGGTCGTCGGCCAGCGCCTGGATCTGTTTTTTCCGACCGATTGCTCGTTCGGCTGCCAGAACCTGCCGATCGGGCTCGTCGCCCATCCCTTCCTGCTGCCGCCATTGAGCGAGGGCATGCATACGGTTCGCATCCTCGCCGACTCGGGCCCAGACGTGCTCGCCGAGTTCACGATACCAGTCGGTGGTGCGCCCATTGGAATCCCAGCCGCGGTCCAGTTGCCGGTCGCCGGCGGCGTGGCGCTGGGCCTACTCGGCGCGTCGCTCGTCCTCATGGCATGGGTTCGCGCACGGGCGACGAAAAAGGCGGTGGAGGATATATCCGTCTGAACGCTCGCGGCACAGATTGATTCCCAAGAGCGGGATCAGGGTGGAATGGCCCTGACTCAGCGTCGTCATCCCGCGAAGGCGGGAATGACGGAATGGGGCAACTGGCACGCCAGAGCAGGACCATTCAGACCAGATCTCTTTTGCATGCTGACCATCGCATACCGAAAAATTGCCACGGCCATCGTGGACGCGCAAGCTTTGTGGGATGTCACTTCCCTCGCACCACGGATCATCCATGCAGCACTTCGTCCGACTTCTCGCACTCGTATTGGCTGGCCTTGCTTCGACAGCCCAATCGGCGCCTCTGGCTATCGAATGCCCTTCGTCGATCGCGCCCACTGCAACGGTCACTAACGCGCCGCCCGGCTGGAGTGTCGTTTCGGGCGAAGCGAGTTCGCCGTTCGACAGCCTCGCGATATTCGACGGCAACCCAAGTGAACTCGCAAGCCTCGTCCCCGATCGCGATCTGCCGGATACCAAGGTCGGTGCCCGCGGCGAAGCGGAATGGGATTTCGAAGGAGGCGCCAGGAACATCTGGGTGGGTTGTTCGTATTCGCGCACAACTGTTTCACTCGCTCAAGCAATCCCTGACGGATCCGTGAAGTGTCGGGTGCAAGCGACGCACGAGTCGAACGGATGGCAGCTCGCGCCAAAAGTAGTTTGCGAATAGACGTGTCTGTTGTTACTGCGCCCAACGATTCATCACTCGATGGCAGCGCCACGTTCGCGAATTTCCTCAATCTGCACAAGTTCATGCTACGACGATAGTCCCTATAGCGCTGGATCCTTATCGCGCTGAGTGGCCGTGTCTCATGGGGAATCATGGGCAACTCAATCCCGCTGGCAGTGTGAGTCGCGTCAGATCCATGTGGCCGATGCCCCATTCAGAATGAACACCGCCGTCCCCGGAGAAATCGACGCGACCATGATCGCAATCGGTGAACGTCAAGGTCAGCGTTCCCCAAAGCTGCTTTGTTATCTGCGTGCTGTCAAAATTGGGAATCCAGCGGGCTCCCGTGGGTCTTTGCGCGTAGACAACCGCCTGATTGCCCATGATCTCACCGACCCCGGTGAACCATGCTTGCTGCGATCCGTCCGGCGTAAATGAATTCCAGTACACGAGAACGCGGTTATCGGGCAGCACCTCGACAGTCAGACCGTGTCCACTTTGCGCGGGATCGTACCAGGAGCCGGTAAATGCAGCTCCGATCGGAATCGCATTCAAGGTGTTGGTTTGCAGGATCACGAATGTTGCGCGTTCAATTGCCAGGCTTGTAGGTACACCACTGTCGATCGATGCCACGAATTCAAATGCAAACCGGATGTCATCAACCGTTAGGTCGCTCTGGTTTCCGGCATGAATTGTCGGCGCGACCGCAAGGCCGTGATCATCGGAAATTACGAAAACATCGAAGGTATGAGACGGGAAATACGGGTAAGCGCTACTGAGTAAACAAGCTGTCCCGTCGAATGGACAATGCGGGGCTGCGAAATGAACCTCGATACCTTGCAAAGGGTCGCCGTTCGCGTCAGTGACGCGAGCGACAAGCGGTCTGGGCACCAATGCATTGCTCGTGACTATTTGGCCGCCACCACCAATTTGTTGAATCCGGAACGGTGGGACTGGGTCGGCCAAGGCTGTGATAGACCATGAAAGCACCAAAACAAGCACCACCAGCAGCGGTATGCCTTTGCGACTTTCTAAAAGAGAGAGCGAATATCGATTCATTGTAGACCTCCTTCTGTAAGGCTGATTACAACGACGTGCGAAGAAACAAAAGCGTCGCAAATGTCACCTTGCATTCATTTGCAGGCAATGGATTCTCGTCCGTTCCACCATGGTCTGCGTCAATGCCGCGGGAATGCAGGACGATCGGGTCAACCATCAACGTCCGCAGCATGGTGTCTCACGATCGTGCATTCGCTGGGATGCAAATATCGGCAAGCACTGGCCCGTTTGCTGTCTTGAACATCTTTACAACGAAAAATTCAGGCCTACGCCACGAACGCCCGGGTAGTGTTGCCGTATAAGGGCCGAAGCGGAGCACGCAGCGCCCTATCCCTCTCTTTGGTACACCACCCTTGAATAGAAAATCAACCTTTGTTCTGCTGGTATTCGCCGGTCTGGTCGGAAGCGCGGCGTCGCATGAGGCGATGGCGCAAGTGGAATCAATGCTCGGTCCCGCTCCGCGCCTGACATCCCAGCAGATTCCGGAACAACTACTGCAACCGCAATCACCGGAGATTGCGACGATCTCGTTTGATCCGCAAAGCCGCATCCAGGTAGCGCTTGCTTACCAGACCGTCTATTTGCCGCTGGGGCTCATCCCAATCGGCTGGACTGGCGACGTCGCTGGCTGCATTGCGGGTACCACGACGACTGCGTATCGGCAGGCAACGATTGATCGCGTCAACTACTACCGCGCTCAAGCCGGATTGCCTGGCAACGTTTCGTTGTTTGGCGGCAGCCAGTCCTCGGGTACCCAGCAAGCAGCGTTGATGTTCAGCGCCAACACCTTGAGTCACGATCCGCCAAGCAGTTGGTCCTGCTGGACACAGGCGGGCCACGATGCGGCGGGCAATTCCAATATCGCGCGCGGGTCTGGCAGCAATTCTGCCGCCGGGGTCGGTGCGGTTGACCTTTACATGGAAGAAAAAGGTAACGGCAATGGTGTGGTTGGCCATCGACGCTGGATCCTCTTCCCACCTCAGGTGAAGATGGAATCCGGTTCGATTCCGTACAACCCGCAGTCCGCCGCAAATGCACTTTGGGTATTCGGACCGTTCGGTACGCGACCGTCGACGCCCAATGGTGTTGCATGGCCATCACGCGGGTATTTCCCCTGGCAATTGCTGCCGGCGATATCGAACCGGTGGTCGTTCTCGTGGAAGGACGCGAATTTCAGCAGCGCCACCGTCAGCATGACGCGCAATGGCGTTCCACTCGGTGTGCCATCGTACGAGTCGATCGCAAATGGATATGGCGACAATACGCTGGTGTGGATCCCGCAAGGCGTGACCTATTCGCAACCGGCCGCTGACGTGACCTATCACGTGACCATTACCGGCATCAGCGGGGGTGGTGCGCCATCGACCATCAGCTACGACGTGATCGCGATAGACCCGTACAACCTCGGTGAGGTTATTTTCCAGAATGGCTTCGATTAAGGGCAACGCTTATCAAGTGGCGCAATCGCCACGACACTTGTATGCGTGCCGATCGCACCGCGCTTACGCAGATGAACTCGCCGTCCTTCAAGGAAGCGCAACAAAGACTCGAAGTAAAAAGCGTAGGGCGGAACCGCCGAAGGTGATTCCGCCGTTCGCGAGATTCTTGCGTGATTTCTCGTGTTCTAGATCGTGCGGCGGAATTCGCTGTGCCGGTTCTGCCCTGCCATTTTCGTGTCACCGAACGTCTTCGGTGCACGTGCTTCCGAGAAGTGTCCGGCCATTTCGCGGGGATTGATGGGCTTACTGTCGCAATGGTGCTTGACGCCCCCGCGGGGACAGCCAACACTCTCGGCGAAACTCGATGCAGGGGAAAAACTTGGACTTGGAATCGCCAGATCCGGGCGCGGACGATGCGCGTGATCGCAGACCGATCGCTGTGCGCAGCAATGCGCTGGTCCAGCACTTCGCGGCGTGGCTGACGCGCACGGGCATGTCGCCGAATGCGATTTCGGTGGTGAGCATTCTCTTCGCGCTACTCGGTGCCGCTGCGCTGCTGCACATGGCCTGGCCGTGGGCACCGTGGCTATGCGCGCTGGCAATCGTGTTGCGGCTGCTGTGCAACCTGTTTGATGGCATGGTCGCGGTCGAAGGTGGCCGGCAAACGCCGACTGGGGCGTTGTACAACGAGGTGCCTGACCGACTCGCCGACAGTCTTTTCCTGGTTGCTTTGGGCTACGCCTGCGGTCTCGGCTGGCTCGGTTGGCTGGCCGCGCTGCTGGCGGCATTGACTGCCTACATCCGCACCCTCGGTGGCACGCTCGGTCTGGCACAGGATTTCCGTGGACCGATGGCCAAGCCGCATCGGATGTGGCTGATGATCGCGGCCTGCGTGATTGCGCCCTTCGAGATCTGGATTGCCGACACGCATTTCGCGTTGCTGGTAGCGCTCGTGATCATCAGCGCAGGGTCGGCATTGACTTGCGCCTTGCGTCTGCGCGCGATCGCGCAACAGCTGCATGCGCGCGCATGATCGAGCACTATTCTGCGGCGATCCTCGTCGGCATCACCAAACTGCTGGTCGGCGTGCGCGCGGACTGGCGCGTCGAACCCTCGGGCGGACAATGCCTGTATTTCGCCAACCACAGTAGCCACCTCGACACACTGGCGATCTGGTCGGCGCTCGCACCCGCTTTGCGCAAGCGAACACGGCCGGTCGCGGCACGCGACTACTGGAACAAACCCGGCCTGCGCGGCTACATCGCCAACAAGGTACTGCGCGCCGTGCTGATCGAACGCCGGCGCGAACAGCGCGACGATGATCCTCTGGTGCCGCTGATCGAAGCGCTGCGAAATGGTGATTCGCTGATCCTGTTTCCCGAGGGCACGCGCACGGCCGAGCGCCTGCCGCAGGCGTTTCGCGGCGGCTTGTTCCGCATTGCTGAATCCTTTCCGGAATTGAATCTGGTGCCTGTGTATCTCGACACCCTGCATCGCAGCATGCCGAAGGGCGCTCACATCCCGCTGCCGCTCTACTGCACGGTGCGCTTCGGTACTCCGCTCGCACGAATCGAAAACGAAGCGCGGGAGGTTTTTCTTGATCGTGCACGCGCCGCGGTGGTGGCACTGGCATGAACATACCTGGGTCCACTTCCCTGCCCGCCAATGCCACGAAGCCTGGCGTGCCGGCCTTTGCTCGCATCCGGCTGCACGCAACCGGCTGCACGCAACCATGATCAATAGAGAAACCCCGTGAACGCCTCGCAAAAACTGATCTATGTCTTCGGTGGCATCGTCGCCCTGCTGATGCTGGCATCGCTGATCGGCTGGTGGTTGCAGCGGCGCAAGGGCGATAGCGAAGTCGTCCGCAATCTCAATGCACGCGTTCGCGCGTGGTGGGTGATGGTGGCGGTGCTCGGCGTGTGCTTTCTGCTTGGCCCGGCGGTAAACGTGGCGGCATTTGCGCTGATCTCTTTCTTTGCGCTGCGCGAGTTCATCACCTTGACGCCAACACGACCGGGCGATCACCTGCCGCTGGTGATCGCTTTCTACGTGTTGATCCCGGTGCAATACTGGCTCATCTACGATCAGTGGTACGGATTGTTCGCGATCTTCCTGCCGGTGTACGCCTTCCTCGCGCTGCCGGCTTTGGCGGTGTTCGGCGGCGACACGGAAAAATTTCTTGAACGCACCACCAAGATCCAGTGGGGCGTGATGATCGCGATCTATTGCATCAGCTATGCGCCCGCGCTGCTGATGCTGCACTTGCACGGCTACGAAAATCAGGGCCCGCTGCTGCTGTTGTACCTGATGCTGGTGGTGCAGATCAGCGACGTGATGCAATACGTGTTCGGCAAGCTGTTCGGCCGACACAAGCTGGCACCCAACGTGAGCCCATCAAAGACGGTCGAGGGACTGGTTGGCGGTGGTCTGGCAGCCGTGGCGATCGGTACCGGGCTTTGGTGGATCACCCCGTTCGCGCCCTGGCAGTCCGCACTGATGTCGGCGTTGATCGTCGCCGCCGGCGTGTTCGGTGGGCTGGCATTGTCGGCCGTCAAGCGCAGCCTCGGTGCCAAGGACTGGGGTCACATGATCGAAGGTCACGGCGGCATGATGGATCGCATGGATTCGGTCAGCTTCGCCGCTCCGTTGTTTTTCCACGTTACCCGGTATTTCTTCACCGGCTGAAGCTGGCTTACGCGCTGCTGGCCACTACGTTCACACTCAACGCGATGATGACGACGTTGAAGAAGAACGCGATCACCGAATGCGCAAGCGCGACGCGGCGGATTCCACGCTCGCTGATTTCCACATCCGAGACCTGGAAGGTCATGCCGAGGATGAAGGCGAAGTAGATGAAATCCCAGTAATCCGGCTCCTTGGTTCCGGGGAACTCAAGTCCGCTGCTCTTGCCGCCGCTGTCGCCATAAAACTCATGCGCGTAATGCAACGCGAAAATCGTATTGAGAAACAGCCAAGTCAGCAGCAGACTCGATGCCGCGAGTATGACTTCAAGCAAGCCACCGTTCTTGCTTGCATGCAGTTCGATTCCGAGTGCGATCAACGCGATTGCCGTCACAGCGGCGCTGCTGAGCAGGAATCCCCAGTAGCCCTGATCCTCTTCGCGTGCGCGCTGTCGCATCGATTGCGTGTTCGAGTGAGTGATAACGTACAGGGTTGATCCGAGGAAAATCACGGCGGCGATATCAAAGGCCAGCAAGACGCTGAGGACAGGCGCGAGTCCCATCGCGACGCCAGCGCCAACGAGCACCGCGAAGATGCCCGCGCATGCGCTTAGCCGCGGATAGCGGCGAAGGTGACTCCAGCGCGTAACAGGGGCCGTTCTTCGCGATTTCGCTGGTTTTCGTGTGGCCATGAAAGAGAGCTTCCGACGGAGAGGCGAGGTGCGAATCATACTCGGCGCGGCGTCTTGGCTAGTGACGGGCGCATGCAAATGCCAATGAATCCACTAGGCTGAACATCCCGGTTTTTCATGCTCCAAGCCTCCCGTTTTGTAGGAGGAGCCTTCAGAGCCTTGTCCGCTTCCTGGGGACGATGCTTTTCAGCATGGTGGGACAAGAGCATCACCACCAAGTGGGGACAAGCGGCTGAAGCCTGTTCCCACAAAATTCCGAAGCCTCGCGTCTCGTGGGAGGAGCCTTCAGGCTCGATGTCTTTTCGGCATTGTCGGACAAGAGCATCACGGCTGAAACCCGTTCCTACAAAGTTCCGAAGCCTCGCGTTTTGTGGGAGGAGCCTTCAGGCTCGATGCTGATATGACTTTCATCGTCAAGTAGCGATTGAGTTGAATAGTGATCGATGGG
>JBDSPX010000303.1:0-2696 GCA_039930065.1 Dokdonella sp. | reverse complement strand
AGCAAGTCGCGTGCCAAACAACGACGGGTGGATTACCTACAGGGCGGGGCGTATCCTCCGCGGCCACTGCAACGACCTCTTGAACGAGCTTATGAACGCACCCAGTGCTGCCAGTGAATCCAAGCGCCTTGAACCCATTCTGAGTCAGATTTCCACGCAGGCCGGGGCGACCCGTCAGCGCGAAGCGCAGGCTTTCGCCGCGCATTTTTTCCGGCATGTGCCGGGGGATGATATCAAGGCCCGAGATGCCGGAGAGTGGGCACGGATTGCGCAGTTCATGCTCGAGTTCGTGCGCCAGCGCAAGCCGCATTCGGCGAAGATCCGCGTGTTCAATCCGCAGGTCACCGAAGAGGGTTTCGACAGCACGCACACGATGATCGCCGTCGGTACCGACGACATGCCGTTTCTTGTCGATTCGGTTTCGATGGCCATCAACCAGGCCGGGCTCACGACCTATGCGGTGATTCACCCGATCTTCTGTGTCGCTCGGGATCCTGGCGGCCACGCCCTCAGTTTCGGCGACGAACAGAGCGGGCAGGGTGATGCCGAATCGATCATGTTGTTCGAGATTGAGCGCATCGGTGATGCCGAGGAAATCGAAAGTCTGCGCAAGAACATCGTCGATGCGGTCGCCGACGTGTGCGCATCGGTCAGTGACTGGCCGCTGATGAAGGCCAAGATGCTGGCCATCGCCGACGAACTGCCGACGCTGAACTTGCCGTTCGACAAGGACAGCCTCAACGAGGCCCAGCATTTCCTCAAATGGATCGCCGATGACCACTTTACTTTCCTCGGCTTCCGCGAATATCGCGTGATCGGGGAAGATGGCGAGGATGTGCTCAAGCCGGTTTCCGACTCCGGCCTCGGCATCATGCGCGCGGGCGGTCTCGGCCTGGCCGTACGTTCGCTCAAGAGCCTCGCCGCCACCGAGCTCGACAGATCCGGTTCAGTGGGCGCGCTTATTCTGACGAAGACGAACGCGCGTTCTCGCGTGCATCGTCCGGGGCATATGGATTACCTCTCGGTCCTCGGGTTCAATGAAGCCGGGAAGCCGGTCATTGAACAACGGTTTCTTGGATTGCTGACCTCATCCGCATACATGACGCCGCCGCGTGAAGTGCCATTGCTGCGCAATAATTACGAAACGATCATCAAGCGCTCGGGCCTCAAGCGTGACTCGCATTCGGGCAAGGCATTGCGCCACATCCTCGATACCTTGCCGCGCGATGAATTGTTCCAGTGCTCGGTCGACGAGTTGTACGACATCGCGATCGCGGTGCTTGATCTTCGTGAACGTGCACGCACGCGCCTGTTCATTCGTCAGGATCGCTACGGTCGCTTCTTTTCAGTGCTCGCCTATGTGCCGCGCGATCGCTTCAATACCGATGTGCGTGAGCGTATCGAGGCGATGCTGACCGAGCAGTTCCATGCCGAGCGCATCGATTCCACGGTTCTGCTGGATGAATCGCCACTGGCCCGCGTGCACATGATCGTGCGCCCGAAGAAAGGCGAAACGGTGAGCTGGGATGTTGCCGAACTGGAAGCGCAGATCACCGAGATCGTGCGCAACTGGCAGGATGACCTTCGCGAAATCCTTGTCGCGACACACGGTGAGGAGCGTGGTGGAAAACTCGCCAGTCGCTACGGCAAAGCCTTGCCCGCTGGTTACATTGAAAAAGTCACGCCGCAAAACGCAGCGGCCGATGTCGAACTGGCCGCAGCCTTGGCGGATGCCGACGATATCCAGTTCAACTTGTATCCTTCACAACAACGTGAAGGCGTGCTGCATTTCAAGGTGTTCCGTCTCGGTGCCGACATCACGCTCTCCGAGGTGATTCCGTTGCTTGAGAACCTCGGTCTCAACGTATTGACCGAGAATCTCTACGAGATCAAGGTCGGCGACAACGAAATCACGATCCAGGACATTCTGGTGCGTCCTGGAAAGCTGTCGTTTGATCTTGACAGCGTGCGCGAACTGTTTCAGAACGCATTTGAGCGGGTATGGCGCGGTGACGCCGAGAACGACGGATTCAACAAGCTCGTTCTTGGAGCGCAACTGGATTGGCGACAGGTCAGCGTCTTGCGTGGTTATTGCAAGTACCTGTTGCAAACCGGTGTGCCATTTTCACAAAGCTACATGGAACAGACCCTGGTCAATTATCCGGACATGGCCGGTTTGCTTGTCGAGTTGTTTGAAGCCAAGTTCGATCCTCAGCGTCGCGAAGGCGACGCTGCCAGCATCGAGCTTGCGCGATCACGCTTGCGCGACGAGATGGAAGCGCTGATTCCGGCGCAGTCCTTGAGCGAAAATCCAGGCCTGATCGATGGGTTGATAGCCAGCCGCGACAAGGATCGGTCGGACCAGATGCGCACGATTATCAGCGCGTTCCATGCATTGCTGAGTCGCGTCGCGAGTCTCGATGAAGATCGCATCCTGCGCAGTTTCAGCGCGGTGATTCGGGCCACCTTGCGTACCAATTTCTTCCAGCATGTCGATGGCAAGTCGCACGATTACACGAGCTTCAAGTTCGATCCCTCGCAGTTGAGCGAGTTGCCGAAGCCGCGACCTTATCGCGAAATCTTTGTCTACTCGCCACGCGTCGAAGGCGTGCATCTGCGCTTTGGCCCGGTGGCACGTGGTGGCTTGCGCTGGTCGGATCGGCGCGAGGATTTCCGTACCGAAGTGCTCGGCCTGG
>JBDSPX010000302.1:0-2991 GCA_039930065.1 Dokdonella sp. | reverse complement strand
CAGCTGACCGATGTGCGCGTGCCGGCATCGAACATGTTGCTCGGTGAAGGTCGAGGATTCGAGATCGCCCAAGGTCGACTCGGTCCTGGCCGTATCCACCATTGCATGCGCACGATCGGCGTCGCCGAACGTGCGCTGGAAGCGCTGTGCAAACGAATCAGCTCGCGTATCGCATTCGGTCGCCCTATCAGCGAGTTTTCGATCTGGCATGAGCGCATCGCCGATGCCCGTTGCATGATTGAACAGGCGCGTCTGCTCACGCTCAAGGCCGCCGACATGATGGACAAGGTCGGCAACAAGGCCGCACGCAGCGAGATCGCGATGATCAAGGTGGTCGCGCCGAACATGGCCTTGCAGATCCTCGACTGGGCGATCCAGGCCCACGGCGGTGCAGGCGTCAGCGCCGATTTCTTCCTCGCCCATGCGTATGCCGCGGTGCGCACGTTGCGCCTCGCTGACGGCCCCGATGAAGTCCATCGCGGCACGATTGCGCGTCTCGAACTGGCGCGGCATGCCGTGTTGCCCAAGACGCCAGATCAGGTTTGAGGACGTAACTGCGATGGGCAGCCCAAGACGTGCCGCTGGCAGCTACGGCCATTCGGTCAACGAGGATCATCCACAGTATGTGACCTCGGTCGCTCGCGCATTTTCGATCCTGCGCTGCTTCGAGCACGGCGAACAGTACCTCGGCAATCAGGACATCGTGCGCCGGACGGATCTGCCGAAACCGACCGTATCGCGCATGACCTTCACGCTTTCGGCACTCGGCTATCTCGAATATTCACCCCAATTTGAAAAATACTCATTGGGCCCGGCGATCCTTTCGCTGAGCCACGCTTTCATGAAAACCCACGATGTCGTCACCGTCGCACGACCGCTGATGCGGGAACTGGCCGACTACACGCAAGCCGCGGTCATGCTTGGCGCGGCCGATGGCATGCGCATGGTCGTGCTCGAAGTCTGCCAGGGCGATGCAACCTTCCATCTCAAGCTCGATCCGGGCGCACGCGTTCCGCATGGCTCGACGGCGCTGGGTCGTGCCGACCTTGCCGCGCGCCCGCTGGATGTGTTTGAAACGCATCTGGCCACTCTTGAGCACGAGTGCGAGCCCGACATCTGGCCGAAGGTTCGTGCAGGCATCGTTCGGGCGCGCCAGGACTACGAGAACTACGGCTTCTGCTTTTCGCTCGGTGACTGGAACCCGGACGTGTTCGCCGTCGGCGTACCGATGATCTCGGCCGATCGCAGCCGTGTCCTCGCCTTCAATTGCAGCGGCCGTGTTTCGGCAATGACCCGCGAAAAACTCATGCACGATTTCGGCCCGAAGCTGGTGGCCTTGCGCAATACGGTGTTTGAACGAACGGAGGGACGGTTTTAGATGAAGTCCCTGTCGCCGAAAGTTGGCTTTTCTCTTGATTGCATTTCGCTTTTTCGAGGATCAAGTTTGAAAATACTTTCAAATACGTATTCTGCACATCTACCACACCGCTCGTCGCCCCTGCGCAGGCAGGGGCCCAGTGCCTTTGGCTTTCCATGCGATTCCCAACGACTTCTCACGAACAAACCCGATGGCTGAATAGGCACTTGAAAATCAAAAGCAGAGGCACTGGACCCCTGCCTCGGCGA
This sequence comes from Dokdonella sp., assembly GCA_039930065.1. Classification (GTDB taxonomy): domain Bacteria; phylum Pseudomonadota; class Gammaproteobacteria; order Xanthomonadales; family Rhodanobacteraceae; genus Dokdonella. Next base: position 1,365 of record JBDSPX010000302.1, on the reverse strand, counting down.
AGCCGAGCCAGTCCTGAGCCCGTCGAAGGGCAGGGGCGACGATCAAAAGAGGAAAAACATGAAAGCCATCATCTGTGACCACTGGGGAGAACCCTCTTCCCTGCAACTGCGCGAAATGCCTTCGCCGGAGCCAGGGCCGAAGCAGGTGCTCGTGCGTGTGCGCGTCGCCGCAGTCAACTTTCCTGATGCATTGATCGTCGCGGGCAAGTATCAATTTCGCCCTGAATTTCCATTCTCGCCGGGCGGCGAGTTGTCCGGTGAGATCATTGCGATCGGCACGGAGGTCAAGCATCTTGCCGTCGGTACCAAGGTGGTCGGCCTCGCCAGCCATGGCGCCTACGCGCAGGAAGCGCTGGTCGATGCGACCCACATCGTGCCGTTGCCGAGCAACATCAGCGATGCCGATCTCGAACTCGCGGGCAGTTTCATGCTGACCTATGGCACGTCATTCCACGCACTCAAGGATCGCGCCGAAGCCAAGCCTGGCGAAACGCTGCTCGTACTCGGCGCGGGCGGTGGTGTCGGCCTTGCTGCGGTCGAGATCGGCAAGCTCATGGGCTTGCGTGTGATCGCCGCCGCTTCGAGCAAGGAAAAGCGCGATGCGGCACTTGCGCTGGGCGCGGACGAAATCATCGACTACAGCAGCGAGAATCTGCGCGAGCGGATCAAGACGCTGACCGACGGCAAGGGAGTCGATATCGTCTATGACCCGGTCGGTGGCGATTTTGCCGAGCCGGCGCTGCGCAGTGTCGGCTGGCGCGGGCGCTATCTCGTCGTCGGTTTCGCCGCTGGCGATATTCCGAAGATTCCCATCAACCTGTTGCTGCTCAAGGGCAGTGCGCTGGTCGGCGTGTTCTGGGGCGAATTCGTTCGCCGCGAACCCAAACTCAATGCAGCCAACATGGCGCAGCTGTTTACCTGGCTCAACGAGCGCAAGATCAATCCGCTGATCTCGAAACGCTATCCGTTGTCGCAGGCGCCCGCCGCACTCGATGCACTGCTCGCACGCGAGGCGGTCGGAAAGCTCGTGATCCTGCCGCAACAGCTTGACTGATCCGTCACGCACATATTTGCATTATCTACCTTGCCGGGAGGCCATCGACGATCATGAACCTGTCCCATTGGCCACCGGGCATTCCGAAGCATCTCGATCTGCCGAACACCTCACTCTGCTATAACCTTGAAGTCTCGGCTCAGCGCTATCCGCAACGCGCCGCGACGCTCTACTACGGCGGCGAGTTGAGCTACGCCGCGCTCAAGAATGAAGTCGATGCAATGGCCGGCTACCTGCAGCAGCGTTGCGGCGTACGTCGCGGCGACCGTGTCGCCCTGTACATGCAGAACAGTCCGCAATTCATCATCGCG
>JBDSPX010000301.1:0-4440 GCA_039930065.1 Dokdonella sp. | reverse complement strand
GAACCTCGTGCATCCGAACATCGGCATCCTCTTCGAAGGCGGCCAGACCGACGATGGTCAGCCTTACTACACGATGGAGTACGTGGACGGCGTCACGATCACCGATTACTGCCGTGATCACGGACTGGATGTCGAACAGCGCGTGCGGTTGCTGATCGAGGTCGCCAGCGCGTTGTCATACGCGCACCAGAATCTCATCGTTCATCGAGACATCAAGCCATCCAACATCCTCGTGACCTCGGAGGGTCGCGCGAAGTTGCTCGACTTCGGCATCGCCAAGCGCGTCGGCGGCAGCGACGTCTCGGCGACCCACGGTGCGTTCGGCCCGATGACGCCTGAGTACGCTGCTCCCGAACAGTTCCGCAATGCACCTATCACGGTGGCCACCGACGTCTATCAGTTCGGCGTCCTGTGCTTTCGCGTACTGACCGGCAGCCGACCGTATCGTGCGGATACCGGTGATGGCGCCGCCTGGGCGCGTGCAGTCACCACGGCGGAGCCGACCTTGCTGCCGCGCGCGCTCGATTCATCGGATGCGAGTCGTGCCTGGAAGCAACCGACCAATGTCACGCGTGTGAAGCGCAAGCTACGTGGCGATCTCGACGCGGTCGTGCGCAAGATGCTCGCGAAGGAACCGCTTCACCGTTATCACTCGATGGATGCGCTTATCGCCGATCTGCACGCGGTGCTTTCGGGGCGACCCGTTTCGGCACAGCGCGCCGGCGCGCTGTATTTCGCGCGACGCTTTATTGCCCGCCGACCGGTTGCCGTTGCGACCGCCTGCCTCACCGCAGTGGCACTGATCGTCGCGACAACCGTCAGCGTACTGGCGGCCCGGCGCGCCGAACAGGAAGCACACCGCGCCGAAGTCACCAACAAGTTTCTGATCTCAGCACTGGATCTCACCGATCGCTTCAGCAGCAATAATCGAGGCGATTCGACACTCGCCGACGTCCTCGAACGTGCCGTGACGGAGGCAGGGTCGAAATTGAAGGACGAACCGGACCTGCGCGCGGAGGTCCTCACGCAACTGAGTCACGGCTTGCAGAACCGTGGCAAGCTCGTCGTGGCTCTGGTGGCCGCACGTGAGGCGCGCGACCTTCGGTTTGCCAGCACGAGCGCTGCGACCGCGGCCGAACGTGCGGCATCGTCGCAGCAATTGGCGAGCGTGGAGATCGAGAGCGGCAATCTCGACGATGCGGCGGCGCATCTTCAATCGACCTTGAGTGATCTGACAGGCGACCGCCACCAGGACGCTGAGCTGATCCTTGCCTACACGAGCCTTGGCAAGCTCTCGAGCATGCGCGGTGATGCGCAGGGATCGCTGCGCTGGTACCAGAAAGTACTGGCGCTCCGGGAGGGTCTACCGGGCGATCATGCCGCCGATCTGGCAATGGACTACAACAATCTCGGCACCGGCTTCTACAACCTCAGCCGCTATGGCGAGTCCATTGATGCATTTCACCGGGGTATCGAGCTTCTGCAAAAGACATTCGGTGCAGACCATCCACGCATCGGCTTTATCCGCTACGGCCAAGTGCTGGCGCTCATCCAGCTCGGTCGTTTCGACGAAGCGCGCACGGAGATTGAAGAGGCGAAAGCTTCGCTGGCCAAGGGCACAGCGCCCGGTACGCTCAACCCGGGGTCGGTCAACTTTGACCGCGTGCTTGCCCTGCTCGAGTACTACACCGGCGACTATACGAATGCGCTGGGCCACGTCGATGCCGCGATCGAGCTGGCTCGGAGTGCGAGCCCGGTGAGCCTCGCCGCAACACTGGTTGTGCGCGGACGGATCTTGCTTGCGCAGGGACACGCGCAGCGCGCGATGGAGACGTTCGCAGAATCGGAACGTCTGTATGTGGAAAATGGCCGGGTTGCGCATGTGCAGCGATGGTATGCCGCCGGGCTCGCCGGCGTTGCCCACGCCCGCCTCGGCGAAATGGCCGCAGGCGACGCGGCGCTCGATAGCGCGCTCGCGAAACTCACAGGCACGGGTATGCATGGCGGTTTCGAACAAATCGATCTCGCGCTATATGCCGGCGCGGCTGCGCGCAGGCGCGGCGATGTCGCTGCTGCGTTGGTTCTGCACCGACGTGCTGCCGATTTGCAAAAACAGATTGGCTGGCTGGGCGAACTTGGACAAGCTTGGGTCGACGCGGAGTTGTCCGAAGACGGTCAACTCCTGGACGCCGATGTGCAAGCGCGAGAGCAGGCGTCTGGTCGGGCGCAGAACAGCCGCATGATCCTTGAGCGGATCGCGCCGCACGATCCGCGCTTGAAAGAACTGGCAGCGGGTTAGTAAGACAGGTATCAAAGCCAAGCTTTGGAAAGCGCTGCAGCAAACCTTGTTGTTTGAGTACACGGCATCCATTCCGTGTTCGGCGCGAGAAGCGCTTTGGGGAAGTACGCTTCTCATTTGTCGTGGTTAATGTACTTTGTGTAATACGCGGATTGAATGATGCTTTCTGCCACTAGCCAATCCATGATCTCCAACACTCCGATGCATGGTCAAGAAAACTTCCAGCACGAACGTTAAGAGCTTTTCTCCGCAGATCGCGCAGGGTTGCCGCGTATTGATTCTTGGCACCGCGCCGAGCGTAAAGTCGCTTGCGATGCAGCAATCGTATGCGCATGCGCAGAATCTGTTTTGGCCACTGATGGGGGAGATGTTCGATGCGGGGCCTGAGCTTGAGTACGCCGAGCGGGTGCGCCGATTGCATGCTCGCGGTATGGGCATCTGGGATGTGCTCGCGAGCTGCGAACGTAGTGGCAGCCTCGATAGCGCGATCGTTCGTGCGAGCGAGGTACCGAACGACATTGTAGGGTTGCTCGCAAGGCAACCTTCGATCGCCGCAATTGCTCTAAATGGCGGACATGCGCAGCGCTCGTTTCGTCGGATCGTCTTGCCTAAGATCGACGCGAAGCGTCTCGCAACGTTGAAGCTGCTTGATTTGCCCTCGACCAGTCCCGCCAATGCATCGATGTCGCGCGATAACAAGCGAAGGCAGTGGCGCTCACTGCTCGAATTCGCGACCTGAACGGTTGCATTCAGAAATCGATCGAATCTCGCGTCGGTTTCATCTCGTTCAGCGAATCCGGTAGAGACTCCGCCCACCCCAACGATAAGGAGTTTCTCCATGACAGCGATTAAGACAGGATTTGCAGCCGTCGGTCTGGCCCTTGCGATAGCAGCGGTCACCGCGCCGCAAGCCCAAGCAGCCGAAGCGAATCTGGATTGCACGATGAAGTTCAGCCTGACCGGCTGGTCGGCGATCTACAAGCATGCTGAAGGAACCGGTGTGGTCACCTGCGAAGGTGGTCAGTCGATGAAAGTGAAGATCGAGGCCAAGGGCGCCGGTCTGACTGTCGGCAAGGCGCATATCGATGATGGCAAGGGCGAGTTCACCGACGTGCACAAGATGAGTGACATCCTCGGCACGTATGCCCAGGGCGAAGCCACTGCTGCTGCCGGCAAGAGCGCTACCGCGCAGATTTTGACCAAGGGCAATGTGTCGCTCGCTCTCGCTGGAACCGGCGAAGGCGTCAACCTCGGCATCAGCTTTGGTGGTTTCACGATCAGCAAGGTCAAGTAAGTCTCCAACGCACAACTCTCCAGCGTCACGTTTCATTCAAGCCGCGGCATCATTGATGCCGCGGTTTTTTATTGCATTGCATCCTTGCACGATGTGCAGCGATGCCGCGGTGTCGTTAGGCAGGGAGGAACCCGCGTCGCGCATCCCGCCGCACGATGTTCGAACCTCGAAACGTCACATCATCGCCTCCTGAAGGCGACAAGCGGCTAAAGCCTGCTCCCACGAAGCCCGACTCGCCGAAGCGGAGTGTTGTCCACCAGACCACCCGGCTAGTCCGCGCAACCACTATTGAATCGCCCCTTAAATAGTACGATTTTGCGCGATAACGTCGGCCCAATCTCAACCGTTCGCCCTGAGCCTGTCGAAGGGTGTTTTCAAGTTGCCGAGCCGTGCGGGCCACTTCCGATCATGGTTCCCTTCGACAGGCTCAGGCCAGGCTCGGCTCACGACGAACGGAAGTGGGTTGAGCGTCCCGCAAGTCTCTCGTGCCCGCGATGGAAGAAACATCGAGACTATTTACGGGCCGAATCAATAAGGTGATTCCGCCGCTAGCGCGAAGTAAATGATCCAGCTCCGTGAGGATCGTTCGGCGAAATCCACTACGCGGGTTCCGCCCTACCGTGCTTCGTCAGCCTCGGCGCGAACGAGGTAGTTGTATCAGCTATGACCTTTCGCATTTCGCAACGATCGCGCGTTGATGTAGTGTCTGCTCTCCGTTGTCCGGGGGTTGCAGCATGCGAAGATTTCGTCAGTGGTTGGTTTTGGTGGTGCTCGGCGTCTTGATCGCTGGGCCGTTACTGGCGTTGGCCGCACCGGCTACCGAGTTGCCGCCCGGATTGCAGATTCC
>JBDSPX010000300.1:0-12387 GCA_039930065.1 Dokdonella sp. | reverse complement strand
TCTCGGTTACCTTGCGCAGCTCTGGATGACGCAGCAGGTAGCGGTCATACACGGTGCGCAAACCGAAGTATTCGAATCGGCGCGATGCGAGGGTATCGATCGTGTCATTGAGCTTGCGCGCATTGAGGGCGACGAAATCGCGAAGGCGATCGTTGATGATGCCGAGTTCGGCACCGCGCGCGATAGATTGCGAAAATGACTGGATCTCCTGACCCGATACTTCCTTGTCGATATACGAGGACAACAGGCGCGAGGCGAGAAAACCGTATTCGGGTTCCTCTGCCGTCAGCGCGGCTGCGGTGCGGATCGACAGTTCATCAAGTTCGCGCGTGGTTGCGCCATCAAAGATCCCGCCGATGGTCTTTAATGCAACGCGCATCGGATCAACTCCGTGCAGACCCTCGGCGCTGCGTGTCACAGCGCGCACGATCTTGCTCAAGTCGACGCCTTCACTGCTGCCGTTGCGCTTGGTCACGCGCATCTGAGTCGGACTGTGCGGAGCGGTCAGGGCGAACGCCTCGGAATCCGCTTTTGCGCCAAGGTTTTGTTGGGCTGGCGCAATCGCGACAGCGGAAGATGCATTCATGATGTTTTCACTGGACGATGTTGAGACGGATTCGTTGGCGTCTTGCGCGCCGGAATCGAAAGGATGCATGGCGGTCTCCCGTGCGTTACCGATGGCCTGCTCCCGCGCGCAGGATTGATCGGTACCACTTCACGGACCGCGCCACGGAACCGATGCACGCATCGATTCTGCAACGCGCTTCCCCGCGGAAGCGGCCACCTGCACCGGGTTTGCGAGAGTCCGCGGTCAGCGTCTCAACAGACGCGACGCGCGGGCGGCAAGGGCCCGATGTGTCGGCAGGTTTTCGGACTCGCGGACGCGGATCTTGCGATCCTCCTACTCCCCGTGGCTTCCCGGAAATGAACGTCCAGTGCCTGATACGAGTTTCGTTTCCACTTACCGCTGCGGGGCAGTTCCGGATTCGAACCGGATTCCCTTTTAACCCGGCCTCGTTCAACCAAAAACGTTGCGGAAGCGGGCACCGACGGGACACAAGTTATTGTGTCCAACTGATCCGGTCAACCGAATATTTTGCGGTTTGGGGGGTTGCAATTGCGGATAGTCACGGGCCGCGGGCGATTGCGCTTTTCAGCCCTTTTGTCAAACATCGAGTTGGCTAGGCCGCTGCGCCCTGATTGTCGTCGACGATGGCTTTCTTGGCTCGCGCATCTTCCTCATCCATTGTCGCAAGCACGACATCGACCGTGCTCGGGCCGCCGCCGAAAAGACGGATCGCGGTGCGCGCGACCTGGCGCGTGTCGTACCAGGCGTAGGCGCCGACACCCATCGCACCGATCACCGGCAGCCAGCGCGAAATACCGCCGCCGACAATGCGCTTGGTCACACGCACGCCGATGGCTTGGGCGACGCGCTCCATGACGCGAATCGGTACATCCTGCGAAATCAGTCGACCGCCGACCTGAACGACCAGATCACGCACGGCTTGTGCGGCGGCGTGGCGGAACAGGCAATACATCATCTGTTCGCGGTTGAGTCGCGCGCTAACCCCATAAGCGCCCGAAATGTCAGCGACGAGCTGGGCCTGGATACGCCAGATGGCGATCAGTTCGGGAACGATGGTCAGCCAACCGAGCGGTCCGGGTGGCAGGGCCAGGGTTCCGGCGGCCAGGGCCGCCTTGTTCGATGCGGCCTTGGTCAGCGCCTGAACGCGCGCTTCGATGTTGCTGCCGCGGGTTTCATCGGTGCTCGGCACCTTGCCCAGCAGATCGAGCAGGTGACGGCTGATGCGGCCAGCGAGGCTGTCGTCGGTTTCGGGCGCGTTGCGGCGGGCCGGGATGTATTCGGATTTTTTTTTCATGAGGTTCGCTGCAGAGCCGAGGCGGCACAATTGCCTGGAGATGCAATCTTGACGCCACAGATTCAAAATCAATGGCTTGCGAGCATAGCGACCTTGGCCTGAACCGTTGTTTTCCGATCAGCGCGTCAGCAAACGGGTGACGAAATCGGCGAGCTTTGTGTAAGGCGGCCTCAACAAAGCCATCGATGACCAACGCGCTTGATAGAGCACCGGCATCTGCTTGGAAAACGTCAGGAAGCCGGCATGGCCATGATAGTGACCCATGCCTGATGGGCCGACACCGCCGAACGGCAGTTCGCTTTGCGCGATATGCAGCACGCAATCATTGACGGTGACGCCACCGGCCAGAATCGATCGGAGCACGTGGCGGATGCGCTTGCTCTGGTGGTCGAAATGATAGAGCGCGAGCGGGCGTGGACGTGCATTGACGAATTCGATCGCCTCTTCGATGCGCTCGTAGCCAATGATCGGCAGGATCGGGCCGAAGATCTCTTCCTGCATGACGCGCCAGTCTGGATTCGCATCAACGATCAAGGTCGGCGCAAACACGCGGCGCTCGGGGTCGTGTGCGGATTCGTCAGGCAATGTCACGACCTTACCGCCCGCGTCACGCGCCTGATCGACGAGACCATGCAGCCGTCGGTAATGACCATCGTGGACGATGCTGGAGAAATCCGGGGTGGTCTTCAGCGCAGGGTAGTGGCGTGCAACATAGGCACGCATCGCATCGACAAACGCTTGTCGCTGGTCGTTCGGCAGCAGCACGTAATCGGGGGCGATGCAGGTCTGTCCCGCATTCAACAGTTTGCCGGCGGCGATGCGCTCAGCCGCCGTTTCGATCGGATAGTCCGGCGCGATGATCGCGGGTGACTTGCCGCCGAGTTCGAGGGTCACCGGGGTCAGGTTCGGTGCCGCGGCGGCCATGACCTTGCGCCCGACTTCGGTCGATCCGGTAAAGAAAAGATGATCGAACGGCAATGCCGCGAAACGTGCCGCGAGCTCGGCCCCGCCGAGGACCGTGGTCACACGATCGGCAGGAAAAACTTCCGCGAGCAGCTCGCGCAACAACGCCGAGGTGCGCGGCGTGTGTTCGGACGGCTTGAGCATCACATGATTGCCGGCGGCGATCGCCGAGACCAGCGGAATCAGGGCCAGGTTGACTGGATAGTTCCACGGCGAAATGATGCCGACCACGCCGACCGGCCGGCACTGCAGCTCGGTGCGCGCCGGCCAGAACAACCAGTCGGCCATGCGATGGCGCGAGCGTGACCAGCGCGCGAGATGTTTGCGCATGTGGTCGATCTCATGGAACACGGTCATGCCATCGGTGAGCAGGCTCTCATGCTTGGAGCGGCGACCGAAATCCGCACTCATCGCATCGCTCAATTCGCCGAAGCGTCGTTTGAATACTTCACGCAATGCGCCGAGATCGCGCAGGCGCTGCGCCGGGGTCGGTTGGTTGGCTTGCCAAGCGGCTTTTTGCCGGTTGAGCAGGGCGTCAAGATCAATCGCTTCAGGTTTGTCCATCGGCTAAGTCTAACGCTGTGCGCTACAGGAACGAACGCTGTGAAGAACGGGCTGCGCGCAACCATGCTTTTGTGGGTCGGCGCAATGCGCTGACGCGCTGCGTATTGGGCCGCCACAAAGCGTTCGATCAGAACTTGAGCACACCCGCGGCGAGCTTGAGTTCATGGGTATTGAATATCGACAAGCAAGGCCAGTCTTCGCCACACGGGATTTCTCCACAAACCGCGACTGCATGCTAGATTCATGCTTTGATTTAACAGGTTGGAAACGCATGACGATCCGAGCCTACAACGGTGTCTCCGCCACGATCGGCCTGAATGCCTATGTGGATCCCGATGCGGTCGTGATCGGCGATGTCGAATTGGAGGAAGATGCTTCGATATGGCCTTGCGCGGTCGTGCGCGGCGACGTCCATCGCATCCGCATCGGTGCACGCAGCAATATCCAGGATGGCGCGGTGCTGCATGTAACCCATGATGGCCAATACACGATGGGTGGATTCCCATTGCTGATCGGTGCCGACGTAACCATCGGTCATGGTGCCGTGATCCACGCCTGTTCGATTCAGGAAGCGTGCCTGATCGGCATGAACGCGACCGTGCTTGATGGCGCGCTGGTCAAGAGGCACAGCATGGTCGGTGCGGGTGCCATTGTCAGCCCGGGCAAGGTGGTCGGTGAAGGCGAACTTTGGCTCGGCAATCCGGCGCGCTTCGCGCGCAAGCTCAGTGTCGAGGAAATCGAGAAACTGTATTACTCGGCGAAACACTACGTGAAGCTGAAAAACCATTATTTGACCGGAAACGATCTCTGACGCTTGTCGCGATCCGCCCCGGAGCGCTTTGGTCATCGTCTTGCTGTCAGTTCACCTCCGCATGGCGAGAGCGACCATGAAGCCTGGGACCAGATCTCCCGGTGATTTCCCGCGTCGCAGCAATCGCGCTCAGCGCGCGAGCTCAGCTCGGTGATGTCTGGCGTTCAAGGCGTTCGAGATACACCATTGCCTGCGCTGCGCTTTGTCCGCACATCGCCCCTTCGGGACGCAATTGGCGACAGACCAGCGGCCGCTCCGGCCTGCCGAAAATGGCGCACGCGTTGGCTTCGGTAAGCTGTATGCAACGCACGCCAGCGGGCTTGCCCTGCGGCATGCCCGGAATCGGCGATGAGATCGACGGCGCGATGCAACACGCACCGCAGCCGCTGCGGCAGTCGATGGCGATCTCAGTCTTCCGAATCACCGGGCAGATAGGCACGCAGTTCGGCGTAGATGGGATCGGTTTCAGGACGCTGGCCATGCCAGATCTCGAAAGCCTCGGCCGCTTGCTCGACGAGCATGCCGAGACCGTCGATGGCGCTTTCAGCACCGACACTGCGCGCCCAGGCGAGGAATCCGAATGCGGGTTTGCCGTATGACAAGTCATAGCAGATCGCGCGCGACGCAAGCAACGATGAGGGCAGCGCCAGCGACGCATCACTATGGCCAGCCGAAGTTGCATTGATGACGAGATCAAAGCCACCCCAGTTGCCGAGATCGTTCCAGTAGCGGGTATTGACGAGCTCGGGATTGCCGATCGCATCGGCCAGCGCGTCGGCGTGCTCGGGGGTGCGATTGGAGATGGTCAGCTCCGAAACACCGGCGTCCATCAGGGCAAAGGCAACCGCCCGGGCCGCACCACCGGCTCCGAGCAACAGGGTACGTCGACCACGCACATAGAGGCGATGGCGTCCGGTGATGTCGCGGATCAAGCCGGCACCGTCGGTGCTCTCGCCGTGCCAGGCTTCACCGTGGCGCACGAGGGTATTGACGCTATCGGCTTGGCGCGCCCGCTCACTGATCGACAGACACAGGCGCGCGGCATGTTGCTTGAGGGGCAGGGTCACATTGGCACCGCGGCCTCCCCGTTCGGCAAACGCCGCGAGCGCACCGACAAAGTCTTCAGCGGACGATTCGATCGGCCGATAGTCGAGCGGGATCGAGAGCTGGCGCGAAAAAGCGGCGTGGATACGCGGCGACAACGAGTGCGCTATCGGTTGTCCGAAGACGGCATACAAACCCGGGCCTCCTTTTGCAGCAGCCAGTATTCCGGGTTCGTCTTGAATCATTTGCATGCGCAGGCTCCGTGAATTTTCAGATCAGTTACATCGGATGGATTGGTTTCAGTCTGCGCGCAACCAGCGCGCGGCATCAATGGCGAAGTAGCTCAGAATCGCATCGGCGCCGGCACGTTTCATCGCGGTCAGCGATTCGAGTACGACCGCGCGCTCATCGAGCCAGCCATTCTGCGCGGCGGCCTTGAGCATCGCGTATTCGCCGCTGACCTGATAGACAAACGTCGGCACGCCGAAGTGATCCTTGACCCGTCGCACAATATCGAGATATGGCAGGCCGGGCTTGATCATGACCATGTCGGCACCCTCGCTGATATCGAGCTCGACTTCGCGCAAGGCCTCGTCGCTGTTGCCAATATCCATCTGGTAAGTGTGTTTGTCACCCTTGCCGAGGTTGGCTGAAGAACCGACCGCATCGCGGAAAGGACCATAAAACGCGGACGCATATTTCGCTGAATAGCTGAGGATGCGCGTGTGGATTAAGCCGGCGTCTTCGAGAGCGGCGCGGATCTCGCCGATGCGCCCGTCCATCATGTCCGACGGCGCGACGATGTCGAATCCCGCTTCGGCCTGGGCCAGGGCCATTCGGATCAGCGCATCGATGGTGACGTCGTTGATCACATAACCATGGCCATCAATGATGCCGTCCTGGCCGTGCGTGGTGTACGGATCAAGGGCGACGTCACCGATCAAACCGAGTTGCGGATGGCGCGCCTTGAGCGCGCGTGCGGCGCGCTGGAACAAGCCGTCGGGATTCCACGCTTCGGCCGCGTCCTCGCTTTTGGCCTCAGCATCAACGGCCGGAAACAGGGCCAGCGCCGGAATACCGAGCGCCACGCAGTCATCAGCCAGGCTCAGTAGATGATCGATCGACAGGCGATCGACACCCGGCATCGAAGCAACCGGATCCCGACGATCCTCGCCGTCGACGACAAAGGCAACCATGATCAGATCGTTGCTGGTCAGCGTGGTTTCGCGCATCAGCGCTCGCGAGAACGCGTCGCGGCGCATGCGACGCATGCGGGTGTGCGGAAAAGTCATGGTCGGCTCACTGTCTGGATGCTGCCAGTGTAATGAAACTCGGGTCTGCACCGAAGTGGCGAAAGCTCGCAGCGCTCGCGAGGGAGTTCTCATTGAGAACCGCAATGGCCTTGCAATGCTAAACGCGTACTGGTCTGATGACGCGGCGTCGCAGGGTGGGGTCGACAATCAGGATTGGTGCCGATGCGCGGGCGCTGGATCTTGCGGCGCTCTTGCAGCGCTTTGGTTTTGCGGATGCTATCGAGGCCCTCTTGAGCGGAATTCTGCTAGTCGAGCGATCGACCACTTTGAATCATCTGTTGCGCCGCACGCTGGCAGCGGCATCGCTACCGGTGCGCGCCGAGATTGGCAACTATCTCGAAGCGCTCGATCATCTGCGCCGGATCGGCAGTTCGTCAGGCGGCGATCCGCCGTATTCGCTGGCCATCATCGGTGCTCCAGCACGTCCGACACGCGAATATCAGGCCTTGCTCGAATTCACCCGCGATGCACCGGCCGCGCCACCTACACTGTTGATGGCCCACGAGGAATCCGCAGCCGTGCGCAACTGGGCTGATGCCAGTCTGCGCGGCCGCTTCCTGTTGTGGTCACAATTCAGCCGCATTCCGGCCAGCGTTATCGAGCTGGCGCCGGACGAATTTGCCAGCGAAGCGGCAGCTCCGGTATTGGCGCAACGCGTCAGTATTCTGTTTGTGGATGATTCAAAAAGCGTCTGTCAGGCCTATAGCGACTTGCTCGAACGCAACGGCTACGCGGTCGACGTTGCGGCTTCGATTGCCGAGGCGGACAAGCTCACTGCGGAAAATGCCTACGACCTCGTCGTCGTGGACTACTTTCTGCCCGATGGCAGCGGTGACGAATTGTGCAAGCGCCTGCGCGATCGTGAGGATCCGCCGATCCTTGCGGTGATCACCGGCAGCTATCGCGAGGACATCATCCGCAAGTGCCTGCAGGCCGGTGCCAGCGAATGCATGTTCAAGAATGAGGCGCGCGAACTGTTTCTTGCACGCATCGGCACGCTGGCGCGCAACGTCGAAATGCGCCGCTCGGCCGAGATGGAGCGCGAGCAGCTCGACGGCATCCTCGGTTCGGTCGGCGATGGCGTATTCGGTGTCGATGGCGACGGTCGTATCAGTTTCGTCAATCCGACCGGCCTGCGCTTGCTCGGTTATGGCGATGACAACGACTTGGTCGGACTGCTCGCACAGGCGGCGATCCATCCGCAGGAATCCCCGCGCAGCTCGCCACTGACCCGCGCCTATGCCGATGGCGCGTCGGTGCACCAGATTGAAACCATGTTCCGGCGCCGCGATGGCAGCGGCGTGCCGGTCGAGTACACGGTCTTGCCGTTGGCGGCGAATCGGCGCACGCCTGGGGCCGTGGTGGTTTTCCGCGACATCGCCGAGCGCCGCACGGCGGAACGACTTCGCTGGGAACTTAGCCACGATCCACTGACCGGTCTACCGAATGCGCGTCACCTGCGCCAGCGCCTGATTGCCGAACTCTCGCGCTTGCGCGATCGCGGCGGTTACTCGGCGCTGATCCACGTCGAAATTGATCGCGATACCGGCGATTCGGCGCCACGCGGCGACGAGCTGCTGCGTACGGTTGCCCACGCGCTCGCCCATCGGTTGCGCGAAGGCGATTTGCTCGCGCGCGGCGACGGCGACAGCTTCCTGCTTCTGCTCGCCCAGGTGCAAGTCGACAATATCGAAGTCCTTATCGAAAGCTTCCGGCATCTGCTGGCCGAGCGTGAATACAGCGTTGGTGATGTACGTCATCGCGTGCATGCGCGGGTCGGCGCGGAGCTACTGAGCCCACGAACGGCCACCGCTGACGAGGCGCTTGAGCGCGCGCGCGCGGCAACCGGCAAGACAACCGACACGGCCGAACTGGTGGCAACGGCTGAACCGACGGCGACGCTTAGCGACGAAGCGATCGTCGAAGTCGCCCAGCAAGGTTTGCCAAGCGCGCCGGTCAGTGCACCGAGTGAACGCTTGCGCCTCGCCCTCGAACAGGCCCGCTTCGTCATTCTTGTGCAGCCCGTTGTAACGATTACGAGCCTGCCCGAAGCGCCCGCCAAGGTCGCCGAGAGTGTCGGTTGGCAGCTGGGCCGCAACATCGATGATCCCTTGTTCGTCGTGCAATTGCGCATGGTCGGCAAGGATGGTCAGCTGGTTTTACCGCGCGCCTTCATTCCGCTTGCCGAACGCGTCGGCATGGTTCAGCGCATTGATCTGTGGGTGGTCAACAGCCTGCTCCTGCAATTGGCCAGCGCGCAGAATCGCAAGACCCCATTCGGACTGATCGTGCGCATGTCGCCGGCAACGCTTGCCGACCCTGAATCACTCGAAACGATTGAAAAGTCGATCGTTGCCCATGGCGTTCCGGCCGAACGGCTGATATTTGAAATTCGCGACAGCCCCGAACTGGTCAACCTGCCCGCGGCCCTGCATTTCATTACGCGCCTGCATGCGATCGGTTGCCGCTTCGTGCTCAACGGCGTCGATGCCGAAGGTGGACTGATGCCACATCTGCAGGCACAACGTTTGCCCGGCGATTTCGTGCGCATTGATCGCAGCGTCGTCCAGCGCGTTGTCGAACAAGCCCACGACCGCGACGTCGTCGCTTCGATCACGCGGCTCGCGGGCTCGCTCGATATGCGCGTGATCGCCGGAGAAGTCGATGACGATGCAACCTTGCAAACACTGCGCGACGCCGGAGTGGATTATGTGCAGGGCAAGCGCATCGGTGAGGCACGCCTGATCAAACGAGTCGACTTCGCCAGTCTGATGAAAGCGCGCTGATCAAAAAAATTTCAAACGAAGAAGCGCGCAAGTACCTCGATGGTGCGCGCAATAGCTGCATCGTCGATTTCGAGATGGGTGACCAGGCGCACGCTGGGCAGATAGCCGATGCTCGCGTGCACGCCGTTCGCCTTCAAATGCTGATCGAGTTCCCGCAGTCGCGCTGCGGGCACGTCGATGAAGACCATGTTCGTATGACAGGCCTGGACGTTGAGGTCCCTGATTTCACGCAGGCCCGCGGCGAGCGCTGTGGCTCGGGCATGATCCTCGGCCAGTCGTTCCACGTGATGATCGAGCGCATGCAAACCGGCCGCGGCAAGAATTCCCGACTGGCGCATGCCGCCTCCGAGCATCTTGCGCCAGCGCTTGCCACTGGCGATCAGCGCATCCGAACCGAGCAACACCGAGCCAACCGGCGCACCGAGACCTTTCGACAGACAAATCGATACGCTGTCGAAACCCGCGGCAAGCGCGCGCGGCGTGACACCGCTGGCGATCGCGGCGTTGAACAGGCGGGCGCCATCCAGATGCGTTGAAAGACCCTTTGAGTGCGCCCAACCCGTCGCCCGGGTCACATATTCCTGTGGCAGCACGCGACCGTGCCAGGTGTTTTCGAGGCTCAACAGACGCGTCCGAGCGAAATGCGGGTCATCGGGCTTGATCGCTTTTTCGAGCATCTCCAGCGCCAGGGTGCCGTCCGCGCCATTGGGTATAGGTTGCGGCTGGATCGAACCGAGAACCGCCGCACCGCCGGCTTCGTACTTGTAGGTATGCGCCTCCATGCCGACCAGATACTCGTCGCCGCGCTGGCAATGCGAAAGCATCGCGACGAGATTCGACTGCGTACCGCTTGGCACGAACAATCCGCGTTCAAATCCAAGATCGGCAGCCAGGCGCTGTTCTAGCGCGCTGACGGTCGGATCCTCGCCGTAGACATCATCACCAACCGTGGCCGCCGCCATCGCCGCACGCATTGCTGCTGTCGGCTGAGTGACGGTATCGCTTCGCAGATCGATGGCATTCATCCAAGAGATTCCTGAAAATCGAAATCCCGATCATAGTCGAGCGGCCTTGCGTCGACACCTGCAGGAAACGGGCGGTGTCGGCTAAACTGATCCAATGAAACTCGCCACCTGGAACGTCAATTCACTCAACGTGCGCCTGCCGCATGTCGAGCAATGGTGCGCGCAGGCGCAGCCGGATGTGCTCGGCCTCCAGGAAACCAAGATGGAAGATGCCAAGTTTCCGCGCGCGGCGATCGAAGCGCTGGGCTATGAGGTCTCCTTTGCCGGACAGAAGACCTACAACGGCGTTGCCGTGCTGGCGAAACAACCGATCCATGATGTCGTTACCGATGTGCCAGGCCTCGATGATCCGCAACGACGTATCCTGATCGCGACGGTCGGTGACATCCGCATCGCCAACCTCTATGTCGTCAACGGCCAGGCTGTCGGTAGCGAAAAATACGCTTATAAACTTGACTGGCTCGACAAGGTCACGCGCTTCCTCGAAAGCGAACTGCGCAACGATCCGCGCCTGATCGTGATGGGCGATTTCAACATCGCGCCGGATGACCGCGACGTCTACGATCCGGTCGCCTGGAAAGACCAGATCCTCTGCTCGACCCCCGAACGCGATGCGCTCAAGCGCCTGCTCGAGCTCGGCCTGACCGACAGCTTCCGCCATTTCGATGATTCGGCCGGCAAGTTCAGTTGGTGGGATTACCGCCAGGCCGGATTTCGCCGCGATCTTGGTCTTCGCATCGATCTCGTGCTGGCCAGCGCACCGCTGTTGCAGCGCGCCACCGCGGCCAGCATCGATCGCGAACCGCGCACGTGGGAACGCCCCTCCGACCATACCCCGGCCCTGTTGGAGCTTGCCGATGTCTGAGTCCGACTGGCCCGCGTCGCTGGCCGACAGCGAACTCGAAGAACTCGATCAGTACCTGCGCGCGCATCCGGGCGATGATCATCTGCTGCTTGATGGCGTGCATGGTCTGCTGACTTCGCTGGCGATCGGCCCATCGCCGGCGACCCCTGAAGAGTGGCTGCCCGAAGTGCTGCATGAGCCGTTCACCGACATCGAAGAGGGCGAGCGCATCCTGACACTGCTCGCCCGGCTCAACGATTCGGTCGCGCTCGAAATCGAAACGGGTGCCTACGAACCGATCCTCGGCGAGATCGATACCGACGAGGGCGGCACCACGTTCACCTCGCGCGGCTGGTGCGAGGGCTTCAGCCGCGGCATCGATTTGCGCGCAGCGGCCTGGGAATCACGACTCGGGCAGGATTCCGACCTCATGCAATTCCTCGGCCCGATCATTGCGCTGTCGATCGAGGATGAGGTGTTTGACAGCGATGCAGATTTTGCCGCGCTGACCGACGACGAGTACGACGAATGCCTCGCGCGCATTCCCGAATCGGTCGATACCGTCGCCAGCTATTGGCGCGAGAACCCGGCCACTGAAGACGAGCATGTGCGAAAACGCGAAGGCGAAGCGCCGCGTCCGCCACGTCGGCGTGGCGGACGCTGGGTGCATTGATTCGGCCTTGGATTTCCCGCTTCGATTCAATTGAGCGGCAAATGCGTTCGTATGCGACGCCGTGCGTCATTCCCACTGGAGAATTCCTTTGAGAAGTAGTCGCGGTGAATGGCCATTTTTCTGCGTTCAAGTGCGCCGAAGCGCACATCGGGTTGCGGCGTATTGCAGCTGCGCTCCAACCTCGCACAGCGTGGCGTCGACTCGGCGCTAGAATGATCCCGTTGCTCCTGGCTTCGGATCCGTGCATGAACGACTCCACCCACAGCCAACACACGACGGCGTGGCTGCTGGATCAGATCCGCAGCGGCGATGTGCAGGCGCGATCCGATCTGGTCGAGCGCGTCGAGCCTTTGTTGCGCCGATTCGCACGCGGTCGTCTGCCCGGGCGATTGCGCAGCCAGGAAGATACCGCGGATCTGGTTCAGCTGACCTGGCTCAAGGTCCTCGACAAACTCGACAGCATCGACGCGCGCGAGCCGGG
>JBDSPX010000299.1:0-25824 GCA_039930065.1 Dokdonella sp. | reverse complement strand
CGCTTCGTTGAAATCTGAAAATGCCAGCCGCAAGCGGGATTCGAGCAAGATGGCCGCGCTGGAGCGTTCTCTGAAAGACGCGATGGCGCAGCGTGCGGATGTCGATCGGCAGCTGACAGCGATGACGGCGGCCCCAAAAAATGAAGCACCTGGTGGCTTGGCCACACGCAGCGTAACGATTCCGAAAGTGTCCGCAGCCACAGCAGAATCCGTTGCGGCCGATGGCGTCAAGTTCGGCAAATACCACGCGCTGATCATCGGTGTGCAGAACTACACGAGCTACGACCCGCTGAAGACACCGATCAACGACGCCCAGGCGATCGCCAGCGTGCTCGAAAAGCGTTACGGCTTCCAGACCACAACGTTGCTCGATGCCGATTTCTCGTCGATCGTTGGCGGCATTGTCCAGCTGTCGACGAAGATTGGCCCTGACGACAATGTGCTGATCTACTTCGCGGGCCACGGCGTGCTCAATGCCGCGCAACGTGGATTCTGGCTGCCGTTGGACGCGCGTCAAAGCGAGCGCAGTCCCGCACTGCCGACCGAGACGCTGGCGGAATTTCTTGCCATGTTCAAGGCGCGCAGTGTGCTAGTCATCGCTGATTCGTGTTTCGGCAGCGCGCTCTCCGGATCAGTCAACAGCTATACCAGCGGACCTTCTGAATACGAGAAGGGCATTCCGAATGGCTACATGAGTCGCAAGGCCCGGTATGTGCTTTCATCTGGCGGGCTCAGTCCGGTGCTGGATCAGTCGGGTGATGGGCATTCCGTATTTGCGTCGGCGTTGCTCAAGGTGCTGCGTGAAAACGACCGCATCCTGACTCAGACCGGCCTTGAGCAGGCGTTGTCTGGCCCGGTACGCGAGAGTTCTGCGCGCATCGGTTTGGTGCAGTCGCCTGATCTCAAGAAAGTGCGCGAGGCGGGTGATGCAGGGGGGGCGTTCTTCCTCGTCCCGAAGGCGATCCCGGACAAGGGCTGATGCCTTGAACGGGTGACGGTTCGCAGGACGGGTTGATTCCGGAAATTCGTGGTCGCCGCGGCCAGGCTGCGGCGACACAGGATGACATAGGCAAAAAGAGATCGTGACCGAAAAATTGCGTGTAGGTGCCGGATCAGGGGATTCTGCGCTCATTGCACTTCGGATCACCGACGAGATTGCAGACGGCAACGAGTCAGGGGGGAATAGGATCATGTTCAGTGAGCTCGCATCGGTCAACGCAAGGTCAACAATAGCTTCTTGTTCGCGGATCGCTTTAGCGAACTTTTTCCTGCTTGTAGCCGCATCGGCTATGGCTGTCCCTTCCGCCGAAATTGCGCCAAGAATTGCCCTCACGCTCGACGCGCCTGGCGGGGCGGTCGCCTCGGGCTCGGCGACCCAATTTGTGGTTCGGGTAAGTAATCGTGGTGGAACTGCAGGCGCCGGGAATCGACTGATCGTTCCCGCTCCGCCGGGACTGAGCCATTTATCCTGGATCTGTTCGGAGAGCGCGGGCGGTCATTGCGCGTCCGCCAGTGGTAGCGGCGCGCTCAATGAAGCTCTCGATGGGCTTGTCGGCGGATCCTCGCTGGAATATGTATACAGGGCGGATGTCAGCGATAGCGCGCCGAAATTTCTGGAAATTGCGGCTACCTCAAATCTTGCGGGATCTGCAACCTGTGCTGATGGAGAGACGGCCCCCTGCCAAGCGCGCCTGAGCTTGCCGACAGGTCCAGGCGTAATGCTGGATCTGCGTTCGCCTGCCTCGAAAACTCGTGGACAGCAAGTCGTATATACGATCGCGGTGCACGCGGTCAGTAGCAAAACGAGCACCGCTGGAACCGTGCTGCGCAGTCCCGTACCGAGTGGTCTGGTTGACAGCCATTGGCGTTGCCATTCGGGCATGGGTGCATGCGCCGTCAGTTCGGGGCAGGGTGATATCGACCAGGTTTTGGGGGATTTCTCACGCGGTGACCTGAGTTTCGAGGTTTCGGCCACCGTTGCAGACGATGCTCCGGCAAAGATTGTCCAAGCCGCTGTTGCGGTTCCTCCGAATGGCGGTAGCTGTGCCATTGCACGACGCGGAGCGATGCAGTTTCAATCATCTCCATGTACGGCACGAAATGAACTGGCGACTTCGGCCAGTATTCTGATCAGTCGCAGTGAAGACTATCGACCTGAAGCGACGACGATCATCAATCGGTTTGTGCTCGACAACCTGGGTGCCGCTGCCGACGGCAGCGTCATCGACATTCTGGCATCGGCCGGGACTTCAAGACTGGACTGGACCTGCGTTGGTCAAGGGGCGACCTGCCCGCAGCCGAGCGGAAGTGGTGCCATTCACCAACCGGTATCGGCATGGCCAACATCGGGACGACTTGTCTACGATTTGGTGTCGCATGTCGAATCTTCGTACCCGAACAGCTCGCCCGCTTCGCTTGAAGTGACGCCCAATGCACGTGGAATCTGCGCGGGGGATGCCGCCATGCCTCGGTGTGCCGCAGCGCTTTCCCTGCGCCTCGAACATTCTGGATTGCAACTGCGTCAGCAGGTCGATCGCCTCGGGGCACGCAGCGGTGATTTGGTCAATTTCACCGTCGCGGTTGACAATGATGCTGCCGCAGCCCGCAATGTGGTGTTGTCCGTACCATTGCCTGAAGGTATCAGCGCATTTGTCTCATGGACTTGTCGCGCGGGCGTGGCATCACCGACGGCGTGTCCGGTCAACTCGGGCTCGGGCGCGATTCGACAGTTGTTTACCGAGCTCGCGCCTTCGGCGGCCCTGATCTATTCGATCCAGGCGCGTGTTGGCCCGCAGCCGCCTGCAATGGTCAGGAGTCGAGCGACCCTGACCGCTCCTGCGATCGACAGCCTCGGCTGCTCAGGTGCCGCCGGGGTGAGCACGGCCTGCGTCGCCACGAGCCAGTTCTCCACGGTACCGGTGCTCGCACTTGACCAGTCGATGGCGGCTGGCAGTCTCACCCCTGGCAGTGCTGTCGACTATGTCCTCGACGTGTTCAACCTGGGTGCGAAAGCCGACCTTGTTCAGATCAGAAACTTCCTGCCAGACGGGCTCAAGAATGGCACGTGGGTTTGTAGCGGACTCGGTGTTGATTGCCCAAGCGCAAGCGGCAGTGGCAACCTCGCATCCAAGGTTCGACAGATGCCGTCTGGATCAGGCGTGCACTACAAAGTGACCGCCCAGGTCGACAACAGTCAGCCGGCGTCAACAAGCAGTGTTCTTACGGCGCTTCCGGCCGTGGGTGGTCGTTGTCACGATGCCGCCAATGCTGCAGTCGACAGTGTTCCTTGTGTCGATCGGAACAACACCAGCTATGCGCCGAAGCTTCAGTTGAGCCAATCGGCTACCGAGCAGCAATTGTTGCGTGGGGGAATAATTCATCATTCCCTGACGCTCAAGAATCTTGGCGGGCCGACCCGTGATACGCGGCTCGTGCTGCCGGTGGCTTCCGGCCTTCTTCAATCAGAATGGACGTGCGCTGGCTTTGGCGGCGCCGTCTGTCCATCGGCGTCCGGCTCCGGTGCAATTGATGTCACCGTCGAAAATCTAGCATTTGCCGCGTATTTGAGTTATTCGATCCGTTCGACACTTGCTGAAAATGCCCCTGCGGTAATCTCAAGCATTGCGACCGTAACTCCCGGCGCCAAGGCGTTGTGCGCTGATCAAGAGTGTGGAAGCAGCTTGTCAGTCCCGGTTGTGGGCGTGCCTTCGGCACATTTGCTTGCGAAGGTAAGGGCCGTTGAACGTGTTGCTCGGGCAGGCGACAAGACGACTTGGATCGTCGATGTTCGCAACCTTGGAAGTGAAGACGCAGGTCGATTCTCGATCACGAACGAACTTGCCAGCAACGGTGTGTCCGTCACCGGTTGGACATGTGCTGGCGCCGAATGTCCGGCTGCCGAGGGTGCCGGGGCGATCAATCAAGTGGTCGAATCGCTATCGGTTTACGACACATCCAGCAGCGAAGAAAGTGTTGCTCGCGGTCGAATTCGTTTCACCGTCAGTGGAACCGTCGTGGGCAACGCCGGTGCCCAGTTGGGTGTGGATCTGCATCCTCGCGCCGGAGATACCTGTGCACCGATTTCCTGTCAGTCGGCTGCCTACGTGTCGTTCGAGCAGCCGGCTGGGGCTGCGGTGACGCTCGATCTCACATCGGGCTCGTTTTCAGCTTACGCGAACGGTTCGGTTGACTACAGCTTCACGATAAGCAATTTCGGTAGCGTGCCGGTTTCCAATCTTCCGGTCTTCAGCATGGAGCCGAGCGGCGTGGTTGGGTCTTCGTGGACTTGTACAGCGCAGGCTGGAGCCCAATGCGGCTCGCCGACTGGGACCGGTGCAATTAACGACATGATTGTCTCGTTGCCGATTTCGTCATCGGTGACCTATACGATCCTGGTTCAGCTCGGCCCGACGCTGCCGCCCCAGTTTGACTACACGGCGGGCGTCGATTCTGGAACCGTAGGCGTCTGCGTTCCGGCTACATGCACCGTCACGTTGTCCATGCCCAGCATCCAGGAACAGATGAATTTGAGCCTGACCGCGGACACCAGTGTGGTGCAGCCGAACAGCACGGTCACCTATACGTTTGTAATTGACAGCTCGGGAAATCAAGGCTCCAGCGGCAATATGATCGATATCGTAGGTTTTGACTCGCCAAGCTTCGTTTCGAGCTCATGGACCTGCATATCCACGGGGCAATCAGGCTGTACGCCGTCTGGCACCGGCCCGCTTTCCACGTCGATTCAATTCCCTTCTGGAAGTGAAACCGCAACATTTACTATTACGGCACAAATTGGTCCTTCGCCACCTGCGATGGTCGACTATTTCGTCGGTATCGCTGGCGGAATGGGTGTTCCGCCAGGCGGTTTGAACTGCGTACCTGTTTCATGCGGTGTGCAGCTTTCGCTGCCCGGCGGCGGCCCGTCCGAACTGAATTTGTCGCTGAGCCCGGATACCGGTCTGGTCCAGCCGAACAGCACCGTCACCTACACGTTGAACATCCAGAATAATTTAGGCGCTGATGTGGATATGCACATCCAGACCGTCGAGCCGGCGGGTGTCATCTCGTCGTCCTGGTCCTGCACCAGCACGGCCGGTTCCTGCCTACCAGGGCTTAGCGGCCCCATCAATGAAAACTTCCCGAATATGCAAGCGGGAAGCAGCATGACCCTCACCATCGTGCTCAACACGGGCGATACCCTTCCTGACCCGTTTGATTTCACCGCGGTAGTCACCCCGTCGAACGGTGAGGCCTGCAGTCCAGGCTGCATGCTCACGGTTTCTCTTCCCATTGCTGGCCCGGCGCCGCTGGATTTGTCGCTGATATCGGATGTCGGTGTCGCTCAGCCGGGCGGGACGATCAACTACACGTTCGTGCTGATCGCTCCGACGGGTGGATCTGGATTCCAAATTTCGGCGCTTGATTCTCCGGATTTTGTCACCTCTTCATGGACGTGCCAGCCGGGTGGCGGTGGTGATTGCCCTTCTGCAGGCGTCGGTCCGCTCAATCAGTCCATCAGCTTCCTTCCGCCTGGTGCGTCGTTAACTTATACGGTTACGGCAACTTTGGGCTCCACGCTACCGGCCTTCGTCGACTATTCTGTCCAGGTTCTCCCGTCCCAGGTTTTATGTTCGCCGGCAAGTTGTAACGTCTCGGTTTCCGTTCCGGTGAGCGTGCCGGAAGTGGATTTGTCGCTGACTGCGGATGTCGGCGTGGTTCAACCGGACGGCACGATCAACTACACCTTCGTGGTAAACAATGCGGGACCTGCGGATGCAACGGGTTTTGATGTCTCGGCTGTTGATTCTCCGCAATTCGTGACTTCAACGTGGACGTGCGTCGGAAGTGGTGGAGCACAGTGCAATCCAAGCGGCAGCGGGGCACTCGTCGAATCGATTCCGCTACTTCCAGCCGGTGGTGCGTTGACCTATACCATCTCCGCCATGCTTGGATCGGCGTTGCCACCGATCATCGATTATTCGGTTTCGATCCTGCCGAGCGCTGGGCAACCATCGACAGGCTGTATGCCGGCAAGTTGCACTGTTTCACTGTCCGTCCCGGTCGGAGTGCCGGTTGTTGAATTGTCGTTGAATGCGAATGTAGGTGTCGTTCAGCCGGATAGCACCATCAACTACACCTTCGTGGTAAACAATCCGGGCCCTTCCGATGTCGTGGGTTTCCGGGTCTTTGCCCTCGACTCCGCAGCGTTCGTAACGTCATCCTGGACTTGCCAGGGGACAGGAGGTGCGCAATGCAAATCAGGCGGTACGGGTCCACTCGACCAATTCTTCAGTTTCCTTCCGGCTGGTGGGAGACTTACCTACACCATCTCCGCCACGGTTGGAGTCGTGTTGCCGTTGAGCATCGACTATTCGGTGACAGTCCTGCCGGGTGGGCAAGGACAATCTCCCCAGGGGGGGCTAGCCTGTATCCCAGCGAGTTGCAGCGTTTCCCTCTCACTGCCAAGCGCTTCCGCAGTTCCGGCACATTTGAGTATTTCCAAAACTGCAGACCGCGCCGAACTTGTGCCAGGTGATAGCGTGCTCTACAGCGTGCGCGTTGACAACGGCAGCAATGTCGAGGCGACCTCGATTAGATTGGTCGACAACATTCCGTTCGGGCTTTCCCAATTCACCTGGAGCTGTGCAGGCAGCGGCGGCGCCACCTGCCCGGCGACCTCGGGTAGCGGAGCGTTGAACGAATTGCTTGTATCGATGCTCCCAGGTTCTTCGCTGACGTACTCGATCAACGCCGTTGTTTCAAGCAACGCGACGGTCAATGTCACCAATCGCGCCCAGATATCGGGGAGCAACATCACGTGCAACCCATCCAGTTGCGAAGCGGAATCCAGCCTTCCGGTGTTGCCACCCGCCGACATTGTCGTGAGCAAGTCTTCGTTGCCGGCTTCGGGTTCCCGGGTCGGCGTCAATGAACCGATTTCCTGGACACTCTCGGCGATCAATACGGGCGGAGCCACGACGACGTCATTGCAGCTGCGCGATGTCTTGCCGACATCAGTCGAGAACATTTCTGTCAGCCCCGGTAACGGTGTCCAATGTGACAACCTATCGCCCGTTCCAGGCAGCAACCTGACTTGCACGATTGCGCCAGGTTTCAGCGGACAGAAAAGCGTAACGATCAATGCCACCGTCGCTTCCGGAGCGAGTGGTGCGGTAGTCAATTCAGTCAGTGCAACCGGCATCGTCGGCGTCCAATGCGCTACCTGCAGCACGAGCAATCCGATTGGAGCGCCGATCGATCTGGCGTTCGCCAATCCGCGCGCATTTTCGGCGGGTGGCATTGCCGGAACATTGATCGATATCGTCAATCTATCGACGGTCACGTCGCCGGGAGGGAGCGTGTCCGTCTCTCCCGCATCCGCATTGCGTCTGTTGTCGCCTTTTGCGTCAGCATGTACTGCCGTAACCAATGTCGATGGCAGCGTCAGTGTTGCTTGTCCTGCTCCACCACAATCGCAAGGAATCAACTGTGTCGGCACCACGTGTGCGATCGGCGAGATTGCCCCTGGGTCGGCGATGACGGTATTTGTCGCTCTGGAGGGAACTGCGGCAGCAACGGTGCAGCTGAGTGCCATCGGTGATATCGATGGTTCAAACAACTCGATTGAATTGCCGATCGCAGGAACGCCGTGATGACACGCTTAAACGGCGTTCCGTCAATACGGATTGCGATTCATAACTGTATTTCCAGGCTGCATTTGTCCAAAGCGCCAGATCAGCAAGCTGACTCCTGACGTTCCACGTTTTGCATACAGAGCTGAAACGGCGCGCGACGTGTTTGAGCACCGTAAAGTTCGAATTTTTGAGGGGAAGAATGTCATGCGTAGCCCAACCGAACCGTCAGGATCCAGGTCAATGATTCGGATCATTTCCAGGGTGCTGTTTGCCGGTTCGATCATGTTCGGAGTGGCGCCTGCGTTCGCTGTATCGTCTGGCACGGCGCCGCGCATTGTGGTCAAGATCGATGCCGCAGGTGCAGCTTTGGTGGCCGGATCGTCAACCCAGTTCGTCATCCGCGTGCAGAACAACTCGGATGCCAGTGGCGGCGATAATCGGTTGGTTGTTCCGCTTGCCCAAGGATTGCAGGCGCTCACATGGACCTGTTCGGCGAGATCGGGCAGCCACTGTGCGAACGCATCCGGAGCTGGTGCATTGAACGAACCGTTGCAAGGTTTGAGTGCGAATTCGACCCTTGAATATGTGCTCCGAGCTGACGTAAGTCCTTCGGCGCCACCCTTCGTTGACGTTTCCGCTCAAGTGAATCTGACGGGGCAGGCTAGCTGCGCCAGCGGTGAAACAGCACCTTGTCGTACGAGCATCAGTCTGGCAAGCGGACCCGGCGTCCTGCTGGATATCCGTTCGCAGGCGAAAGCGCTCAATCGCGGAGAATTGTTCCGGTACACCATTACCGCACATACGGTCAGTACGCACTCGGATGCCAACGGCACCGTGTTGCGCAGCCCGGTACCCAAAGGATTGATCAATAGCAACTGGCGTTGCCGCTCGGCGGTTGGCGCATGCGCGCAAGCCTCAGGACAAGGCGCAATCGAACAGACGCTTGGCAATTTCTCGCGGGGCAGCGTCAGTTTCGACGTCGTCGCGACAGTCGCTGCGGACGCGCCCGCTAGCATTGTGCAGGCAGCCGTTGCGTTGCCACCGTACGGAGGCAGCTGTGCGCTTGCAAGCAATGGCACGCTGACGTTTCATTCCGCGCCGTGCAACGCGCGAAATGTTCTTGCGACAGCGGCCCATATTCTGATCAGTCGCAGCGAAGATTATCTTGCAGACGCATCGACGATCTCGACACGCTTTGTGCTCGACAACAACGGCAGCGCGGCTGACGGTAGCGTAGTGGACGCCGTACCCGATGCAGGAATTTCGCGTCTGCAGTGGACCTGTACGGGCAGGGGTGCGACCTGCCCTCAGGCGAGCGGTAGCGGAGCCATTCATCAGACGATAGCGACATGGCCCGCATCGGGGCGTCTTGTCTACGACCTCGTTTCAAAAGTTGCTTCCTCCCCAACGAGCAGGGCGAAGAACGATCTGCGGGTGAAGCCATCGGCCCGGGGTGTCTGTGCGGCGACTGGTGATTCCGGAACTTGCGTGGCGCTCTACTCGATTCCGACCGAGCATGCGGGCTTGAAATTGAGCCAGAGCGTTGACGATCTTGGTGCACGTGGCGGTGACGTGGTCACGTATCGGATCAATGTTGGCAATGCTTCATCTGCTTCTGCAGCGCGTGATGTCGTTTTGCACATGGCGCAGCCAAAAGGCATCGATGCATTTGTATCCTGGACATGCAGCGCGGCTGCCACATCGGCGACCGCATGTCCGAGATCATCAGGTACCGGTGTATTGCGCGAAATGTTCGCACAACTTGCTCCCTCATCCGATCTGAATTACGTGATCCGGGCGCGAGTGGCTGCTCGCCCTCCGGCAACGATAACCGGTCGGGCGACTCTTACATCGCCCGCGTCGACAGGGCTTGGGTGCGGCGCATCGGACGTCACCAGCCATGCGTGTGTCGCCAGCAGTCAGTTCTCGACGGTTCCTGTCATTTCGCTCGACCAATCGATATCGGCCGGAACACTTGCGCCAGGGAGCATGGTTGATTACTTCCTCGATGTCTTCAATCTCGGCGCGAAGGCCGATCTCGTGCAGGTGCGTAATTTCCTTCCGAGTGGTCTGGCAAATGCATCATGGGTATGCGCCGATCTTGGCATGGGCTGTCCGGTCGCCAGTGGCACCGGCAATGTGGTCGCGAAGCTGGCACAGATGCCAACGGGTTCGGGCGTCCGCTACCATGTCTCTGCACAAGTTGACGCCACTCAGCCGCACAGTGCATCCAACCTCCTCATGGCCGTGCCATCGACTGGAGGACGTTGTCAGGATTCCGCGGACAGTTCGATCGGAAACGCACCTTGCATCGATCGGGTTACCGGCAGTTTTGCACCGAAAATCGAATTGACCCAGACCTCCAGCGAGCACCAGCTACTGCGCGGAGGGATGATTCACCACGTGCTGATCGTGAAGAATCTTGGTGCACCTGCTTCGAATACGCGTCTCGCATTGCCAATGGCGGCCGGCATCAGACGATCAGACTGGACATGCGACGGTTTCGGTGGAGCGTCATGCCCCCAGCGCGTCGGAGCCGGCGACATCATCGCGCAAATTGCGAATCTCCCGTTCAATGCCTATTTGCGCTATTCCATTCAATCGGTTCTGATCAACGACGCACCTGCGACGATTTCTTCGATTGCGACGACCACGCCCGGTGCCAAGGCGCTCTGCGCGGACACAGGGTGCACCAGCACGCTCTCGCTGCCAGTTACCGATGTGCCGTCGGCCAACCTTCAAGTAACGGTGACCAACGTAGCAAAAAGCACGCAATCCGGCCCTGCGCTGAGCTGGGATGTCGACGTGCGCAATCTCGGTAGTGAACCTTCCGCAGCATTTTCGTTGTCGAACGTGCTCGCCGGTTCCGGCGTGACAATCAACAGCTGGACATGCATCGGAACGGAGTGCCCGGCAGCGGAAGGAGCCGGTCCTATCCAACAGGACGTTGCATCGCTGTCTGTTTACGATTCGTCAAATGATGAAAAGGCAACAGCGCCCGGTCGGCTGCACTTTGTGGTCAACGGGAGCAACGCGGCGAACTCAACCACAGGTAACTTGCTGGCTGTCAAACTGACACCCTCCCGCGGTGATACCTGTGCGCCCGCTTCATGCCTTGCCGACTCGCGCGTCGCAGATGTCCCTCTTGGTCTGCAACCGATATCGCTTTCAATGACGAGTAACGATTTCGAAGTTCTCCCGAATAGCACTTTCACCTATGACTTTGGAGTGAATTTCTCGAGCTTTGGCTCCGTACCTCCGGTGTCGGTCTATTCAGTGGATCCGGTCGGCGTGGTGTCTTCATCGTGGACCTGCGTGGCCAATTCGAATGCTACGTGCCCCAACCCGGCGTCGGGCACTGGTCCCATCGACAGCGTCATTTCGTTGGTAAGCGATGGTGCGGTCGTCTTCACCGTTGTCGCCACTACGGGTCCGACTATTCCGAGCGAGATGGAATTCTCTGCCGGCGCCAGCCCGGGGTCATTCTACTGTGTTCCAGATTCATGCATGGTTTCGCTGCTCGTGCCAAACGGTCAGGAAGAACTGGATCTCTCATTGACATCCGATCTCGCATTGCTGCAGTCAGGCGATGCGGTAACTTACACATTCGATGTTTTTAACAATGGCGCGTCTACAGGCGGCATCGTTGTTACCGGATTCGACTCGCCGAGTTTCGCGTTCAGCTCCTGGACGTGTCAAGACTACAAAGGCGGCTTCTGCGGGTCTGGAAGTGGTCCTCTGATGGACACCATTTCATACCTTGGGAGCGGTTACTCGCAGACCTATACGATCACGGCGAACGTCGGTGATGTTTTGCCGCCAACGATCAACTATCACGTTGCGCTGTCACCGTTGCCGCCGCAACCTGATTCACCGCTCGGGGGTTTCAATTGCATCCCCGCGTCGTGCGACGCTTCGCTGGCTTTGCCAACGGCATCTCCAGCCCTGGTTTTGTCAATGGAGAGCGAAGCCGCAGCTGTGGTGGAGGGGGCTGCGTATGTGCATTTCCTGTACACCATAAGCAACCCCGGGCCGGCGGATGTGGTGGGTATTCCGGTCTATGGAATCGACGGGCCCAATTTTCCGTCGTCCTCATGGACTTGTGCAGGCACGGGTGCTCTTTGTACTCCATCAGGAGCCGGACAGCTGGATGATTTTATTGAAATCCTTCCAGCCAATTCCTCGGTAACCTACACGGTCGATCCGGGCTTCACGCAGTTGCCGTTTCCACCCCTGACCTACACCGGTGGCGTCACTTCTGGACAGGCTTCCTCGTTTTCCTGCACTCCCGAATCGTGTTCGATTACGGGGACGTTTGGTGAACCACCTTCCCCGGCACAGTTTCTGATAACGAAAATTGCGGATCGCAGCGGTCTCACCCCCGGCGGAAATGTGCGCTACACGATAACAATTGCCAACACCTCCAGTGTCGGTTCCGGTCCGATCCAGTTCGTCGACGCTATCCCGAATGGCCTCACGGCCTTCAACTGGACCTGTGCCACCAACGGCGATGCCGTCTGCGAACGATTGTCTGGAAGTGGCTCATTGAATGAGTACTTCGAGTCGTTCTCACCAGGCGCTTCAGCCACCTATACGGTGGATGCCACTGTTTCGCCCGGAGCCTCTGGTTCGGTAATCAATACAGCCGCTTTGTCCGCAGACAATATCCAGTGCAACCCGACCGGTTGTGAGGCGGTGTCCAGCCTGCCGGTAACGCCAACTGCGGACATCGTCGTCAGCAAGTCGTCTTCACCGGCAGCCGGGTCAACCGTCAATCCCGGCGCGCCAATTTCATGGACAATTTCCGCACTTAATTCAGGTGGTCCGACGACAGCGACGCTCACGCTCAGGGATGTATTGCCAATCTCGGTGTCGGCGATCAGCGTTACAGCTGGGCAAGGCTTGGTTTGTAATTCGCTATCTCCAACGCCTGGCTCGGTACTTGTCTGCACGATCGCCGCCGGTTTCACCGGGCAATCAAGTGTTTCGATTGCTGCAACGGTGGCAACGGCAGCAACCGGCGCTGTCGTCAATTCAGTCACCGCGACGGGTGTCAACGGTATTTCGTGCAGCAGTTGCAGTGTGAGCAATCCTGTCCAGCAGGTCATCGATCTCGCGTTGATGAACCCGCGTCGGTTTGTGGCTGGCGGGATATCTGGAACCCTGATCGATGTAGTCAATCTTTCTGACATTGCCTCGGCTGGCAGCACAGTCTCGGTTTCTCCCGCGTCGGCGCTACGTCTGGCTTCGCCATTCTCATCAGAATGCTCGGCAGTAACCGGAGCAGATGGTGAAGTTTCGGTAATCTGCCAGACTCCTCCAGAAACTGGAGGAATCAGCTGTCTTTCCGGTGGGTGCGCGCTTGGCGAGATAGCGCCAGGTGCGGCAATGACGATCTTCGTCGCGCTTGATGGATCTTCCGCAGCGACCGTGCAGCTCAGTGCGCTCGGCGATCCAGATACTTCTAATAACACGATTGAATTGCCTGCTGGAGGAGCGCCATGAAGATTCGCAGCGTCTGCGTCAAGTCAAAAAGGATCGGTATATTTCTGGTCGCAGCAGCGCTGATGGCGCCGACATTTTCCTGGGCCAATCAGCAGTTGGTGGTTGTGCGAAAGAACGGCCAGGTCTCCACAGTCGTTGCCAAAGCCGGCGCTGCAGGCGCAGGTACAGCCGCTTGTTCCGATCAGAGTGTTGCGTTCGCGTTTACGGTTGAGCCACAAGGGGGGATCAGTACGATCGAGCTTCAGCGCGGCGTCGATAGTTCGCGCGATGTGGTCCTCGAGGTCACGTTGACATGCTCGATATTGCAGGGTACAGCGCTAATACCGTTCAACGCGTCCGGTGGAACCGCAGTGAGTGGTACCGATTACCTCTCCACGCCGGGCGTTGCTCTGCTCAATTTGAGCTCGGCAACAGACGGGGGAGCGCAGGCGCCCGTTCCGGCAACCGTTCACATCGACGTGCTTGGCAACGCAACATCCAGCCAGATGCAAACTTTCAATGTTGTCCGTACTGACGGATCATTCCAGGGTACGCAACCGAACGGAGGGCCCATCGTAGGTACGATCCCCGGAAACAACACACCCATAGTCGTGGTATCCATTCTGAGTCAGGTCACCATCCACGATGGTGCAATCGTCGCCCCCGGGATCGATCAAGCCGCAGACGAAGTCAGCATGGCAACGACAGCTTTTTGTGGCGCACAGGGTGGTGGTGCTGGCCGGGTCGGCTGTGCCGTGACTCAGAATGCGGCCAACCTCATCGCCAACCCGGACACGTCTGCAGCGGTGCGTGCGAATGCCATAGCCGTGCTCGAAAACAATCTCCTCGCCATTGCACCGGATGAAACCACGGCGATCGCTTTCGTTGCACCGATTCTGGCGAATGGGCAGAGCAACAACTTGGCCGGACGGCTCAATGAGTTGCGGCGTAACGACAAGAGCGGGACATTCAGCGCGGATGGATTGACCTTCATTGGCAACGGAATTCCTTTGTCTTTAGGTAGTTTAAGCTCATTGTTGAAAGTGGACGACGATGACTCGGCGCGCAACGAGGAAAAGCGTACATTGCTCGGCGGAACCCGCCTGGGAATGTGGTTCAGCGGGACGATTGGCGGAAGCGAAACCAATCGTCGAACTTCCAACTCCGGATTCAAGTCTGACAACTGGGATGTGACCAGTGGACTGGACTACCGTTTCAGCGATCGATTCTTTGCCGGCGCAGCTTTGGGTTATTCCAAGATCAATGCCGACTACGCAAACGATCAAGGTTGCCTCGTTGCCCGCTCAAAGTCACTGCATGTCTACTCCGGTTACTCGATTCCCAATGGCTTGAGTCTGGACGGATCGTTCAGCTACATGCGCAGCGACTACAACCAGAGCCGCGTGATCGAATTGTTTGCCTTGAACGAGGGGGGCGATGGATATGGCTCCCTGGGTCGCGATATGGCGATGGGCAAGCAAAACGTCGACCAGTTCGGAACCAACATCGGTTTGACCTATACGATCATGCGTGGAACATGGACGATTGCTCCGCAAGCACAATTGTCCGTTCTAAGAACCAACTACGACGCGTTTACTGAAACCGGACCCTCGGAATTCAATCTGAGCTATGCAGATCGTAACCAGCGCAGCACATCGTTCTCAGTCGGTAGCTACTTCGATCGAAGCTTTGCTACCTCGGTCGGTGCTTTTCGACCCTATCTGCGCGCGTACTATTTTGCTGACAGTGGCAAATCCAAGGATTTGTTGGCGAGCTTCGCGCTGGCTGGGCAGGACGGCTTGCAGACGCCTCTCTCAATATCAATGCAAGAGCCGGATCGGCGTTACGGAACGGCTGAGCTGGGACTCGGATTCAGTCGACCGATCGGTACGCGGACGGTCGACTTCAACGCAGGTTTCATGAAAACCTTCAGCTTCCAGGATCTGGATCGCTGGGCATTGCGATTCGATGTCAGATTCCCGCTTTGATTCCCCGACAACGGCCATGACCGACCGATGAGCAACGACAAGCAGGAAAAGGATTCATCGAAATCAGCATCGGCTTCCGCGGATCAGCCCACGCGTCTGATGCCGGATCGCCGTAGCGCCGGCCACGTCGAGCCTGAACAAGGCGCGGACGCGCCGACGCGGATTCTTGATTCCGCAGCGTCAGCGACCGTCGTCCTCAAGCCTGCGACAAGCCGCGCGGACGATGACTTGGCAGACGCCACGAGAATTCTGCCGCCAGTCAAGGGGCCTGCACCGGGTCCGGCCGCGACGAACCTTTCGATGCCCCAGGCGCGCGTGCCTGCGGCACCATTGGCTACCGCGGTTTCGGTGCCGATCGAGCGCATCGTCCAGATACCTGCGCCGCGTACCGGCGCATCGGCCTCGCCCTCCGCAGCGAGGACGGCGGGGAGTGCGGCCGATCAGGATCAGCTGCCGAACACCGGCGATGTGATCAAGCAGCGCTTCGAGCTGATCGAGGAGCTCGGGCGCGGCGGAATGGGAGCGGTTTTTCGAGCGCGCGATATGCGCAAGATGGAAGCGCTCGATCCCGATCCCTATGTTGCGATCAAATTCATCACCGGCAGCCTGATCGGTTTCGAGAAAGCCTTCGTCGCCTTGCAGCGCGAAGCAAAGAATGCGCAATCACTGAATCATCCGAATATCGTCAAGGTATTCGACTTCGACCGGGATGACAGCCTGGTTTATCTGACGATGGAAGTGGTTGAAGGCGTCGCGCTGCACGCACGCCTGCGCGCGTCGAATGCCAGCCCACTGACGCCAGCCGAGCGTGATCATCTGACGCACGGAATGCTTGCCGGTATGAGTTATGCGCACTCGCGCGAACTTTCGCATGCCGATTTGAAGCCGTCGAACATGATGGTCGACGCAAACGGCGATCTTAAGATTCTTGATTTTGGTATTGCCCGACGCCGCGAATACGACACCGTCTTCGATGCCGATGATCTGTTCGCGCTGACCATCGATTACGCCAGTCTGGAAATGCTCAATCGGCAGCGACCGATTCCGGCGGACGATGTCTATGCGCTCGGTTGCATTATTTATGCGATGCACACTGGCGCGCATCCGTTCAACCACGTCCGAGCTGATCTCGCCCACAGCGAAAAGATGCGGCCGACGCGGCCGAAGTCGCTCAGTCGGGTTCAATGGCAAGCCTTGCGCAAGGCGCTGGCGTTCAAGCGTGAGCAACGGTTCGTTGATGCAGCTGCGTTCCAACGCGCGTTCGAGGCACCGGACTGGCGCAAGATTGGAGGGATCGCTGCAGCTGTCTTGAGCGTATTGTTGGTAGCAGGCTGGTTAGCTGCAGATCCGATTCAGAGCTGGATGACGCGATCTCGACTCGATGCGGCGCAAACCACGTCTTTGAATAGCGGCCTCAAGGATGGCTCCGAATATCTCGCGGGCGGATACGCTGAGGATGCCGTCTTTGCCTACGCTGATGTGTTGAAGCTTGATTCGCACAACTCGGCAGCACGATCCGGTGTGAGGTCAGCATTCGCATCGATGAAGGCGAAGCTTTCTCCTGCGCAATACCGTGATTATCTGCAGTCCCAGCAGCGCGAAGAAAACAATCCTGTCTGGTTGAAGTTGTTGGCCGAGGACGAGTTGAAAGCCTTGCCGCAGGGCTGAATAGCGTTGCAACAGTCAAGATTTTCGGCAATCAGGCGTTGGTGGAGTGAGCGAGCAGGATAGAAACTTCACATAACGCATTGACGTGAACCGATAGCGACATTACCATTCCGCGCCTTTCCGGTACTCGTTGCCGGATCGGGTGCGACTGAAGGATTGTAGTCGGCGGGGTATAGCGCAGCCTGGTAGCGCGCCTGCTTTGGGAGCAGGATGTCGAGAGTTCGAATCCCTCTACCCCGACCATTCCGATTCCGAATCGTGCGATTGTGAACTGCAGCGTGACGATGGCAGCGTCATTCGGGTCGAAATCTTCTGCTGACGATGCGCCCGTAGCTCAACCGGATAGAGCATCGGCCTTCTAAGCCGAGGGTTGCAGGTTCGATTCCTGTCGGGCGCGCCAAACAGAGTGCGGCGAAAGGAAGTGTCGTACGATGGTGTTGAAGCCCGTGTGTGTTTTGATTTGACTCGGGTCGCGAAATTTTTGTTTCAATGGTGGGCGTAGCTCAGCTGGTTAGAGTCCCGGATTGTGATTCCGGATGTCGGGGGTTCGAGTCCCCTCGCTCACCCCAATTTTATTGATCCGATTGTTTTCGATCGGATCGCGTTTTGCTAAGCTTGTAGGTCTGTTCGGGTCGTTAGCTCAGTTGGTAGAGCAGTTGACTCTTAATCAATAGGTCGAAGGTTCGAATCCTTCACGACCCACCAAACAGACATCGACTGCATGCTTTGCAGTCTGCGGAGTGAGGAGCGCGAACCGTACGCCGAGCGCTCCGCCCGGGTTCCAGCGTTGCGAATGTGGCGGAATTGGTAGACGCGCTGGATTTAGGTTCCAGTGGGGTAACCCGTGAGAGTTCGAGTCTCTCCTTTCGCACCAAACCGAAAGAGTTCGACAGTTCGGTTGCCACTCCACTATAAATATCGTTTCGAATTGACGTGAAGTCGGCTAAATCGGGGCGCCGATGGGCGCCCGACGCGGAACGATTGCCGCAGCAGGGTTTCACTGTGCATTTTCAATCGATTGAGCCCTTGCTGGCATCGATGCACGCGACAGTGGCCAACCACTGCGAATTCGCGGCGCAATGCTTTATGATAGTCGGCTAACCACGCCCGGCCCTGCGTCGGGGATAGTTGTTTCAAGGAGCATCCATGCAAGTTTCGATTGAGAACGTCGGCAATCTCGGACGCAAGTTGACTGTGCGCATTCCTGCCGCACGTCTCGAGGATACGGTCCGCAATCGCGTTCAGGAAATGGGACGCAATGCGCGGCTCAAGGGTTTTCGTCCGGGCAAAGTCCCAACCAAGGTCATCGAGCAGCGCTACGGCGCGCAGATTCGTGGCGAAGCACTGTCCGAGTTGATTGGTTCATCGTTTCAGGATGCGGTCAGCGCCGAGAAGCTGCGGCCGGCCATGCAGCCGTCGATTTCAACCAGCGGCAAGCCAGACAATGGCGAGATCGAGTACGTCGCGACGTTTGAAGTCATGCCGGAGATCGGCAAGCTTGATGTCAGCGGGCTCGAAATCGTCAAGCAGACCGCAAGCGTCGAAGATTCCGATATCGATACGATGATCGATACGCTCCGCGTACAGCGTCGAACCTGGCATCCGGTTGATCGCGCAGCAATGGCCGGGGACATGGTGTTGTTCGAGTTTGCCGCGCAGGCGTCGGACTTCCGCTATCCGGAAACCGGAACCGATCGGGTCGGCACAATCGTCGGATCGGACGCGTTGTTCAAGGGTTTGGAAGATCAACTCCTCGGTCACGTTGTTGACGATGCGTTCGAAAAGGATCTCGATTTCCCCGCTGATTTCCGCATAGAAGGCCTGGCTGGCAAGTCTGCCCACGCAAGTTTCAAGATTGTCCGTGTCCAGGAAGCCAAGCTGCCTGAGCTCGATGATGCATTCCTTGCAACCTTCGGCGTCCTCGAAGGGGGTTTGCCCAAATTCCGTGAAGACGTACGCGCCAATCTCGAGCGTGAGCTTTCTGCCGCGCTGAACTCGCGTTTGAAGGCATCGGCGGTCGAAAAGCTCATCGAAGCGCATGCTGATATGGAGCTGCCGCAAGGGTTGATCGAGAACGAGGCGCGTGAGCTGGCTCGTCAATCCACCGGAGGCAAGGGCCAGGCACCGCATGAGCCGTTCATTGCATCGGCGCGTCGCCGGGTTGCTGGCGGTGTTCTGCTTTCGGAACTCGCGCGTCAGAATGAGATCCGTATCGACATGCGCCGGGTCTCCGATGCATTGAGTGCGATTGCCTCGACTTACGAAGAACCCGAGCAGGTCGTTGAACTTTATTCGAAGGACCCCCAGATGATGAGCGGGCTGCAAAGCCGGGTTCTGGAAGATCAGGTGGTTGACTGGATCGCGGATAAGGCCAAGATCAGCGAAAAGAAGCTGAGTTTCAGCGAAGTCATGCGTCCTGGTGCCTGAGCACCGGGCTCAACGGAGATCCAGCATGTCCAGTCATACGCCAAGTCAGGGTCTCAACCTCGTGCCGATGGTCGTCGAGCAGACGTCCCGTGGCGAGCGCGCTTACGATATCTACTCGCGTCTGCTCAAGGAGCGGGTGATTTTTCTGGTCGGCCCGATCGACGATTACGTGGCCAACGTGGTCGTCGCGCAGTTGTTGTTCCTGGAATCGGAGAATCCGGACAAGGACATCAACCTCTACATCAATAGCCCCGGTGGCGTCGTCACTGCAGGACTTGCGATCTACGACACGATGCGTTTCGTCAAGCCCGACGTGAGTACGATGGTCATCGGTCAGGCGGCGAGCATGGGTTCGTTTTTGCTTGCGGCGGGTACCAAGGGCAAGCGCTATGCGCTGCCGAATTCGCGAGTCATGATCCATCAACCGTCGGGTGGCGCGCAGGGGCAGGCGACTGACATCGAGATTCAGGCCAAGGAAATTCTTTATCTTCGCCGGCGTCTCAATGAGGAGCTTGCGGAAAATACCGGGCAGCCTCTCGAACGGATCGAGCGCGACGTTGAGCGCGATCTGTTCTTCAATGCGCAAGATGCCAAGACCTATGGTCTGATCGATGAAGTGATCGATCGGCGTGCGAAAGAGCCCGTTCAACCGGCTTGAAATCCCATCATTGGGCGAGCTCACAGTTGATTTTCCTCGTGGCCGAGCTGGCCAGACGTGGCGGATTGCTGTGTTATGCTCGCTCGGCATCAAGTGAAACAACCCGAGGCGTGGCATGACAGAAGAGCGACAAAGCCGATCGGGCGACGGCGGAAAGATTCTTTACTGCTCTTTCTGCGGCAAGAGCCAGCACGAGGTTCGCAAGCTGATTGCGGGCCCTTCCGTATTCATCTGCGATGAATGCGTAGAGCTGTGCAATGACATCATTCGCGAGGAGCTTGAAGAAAAAGCCGCCTCGGCGCGCAGTCATCTGCCCAAGCCTAAAGAAATTCTCGACGTTCTCGATCAGTACGTGATCGGTCAGTCGCGCGCCAAAAAGGTGCTTGCGGTTGCCGTCTACAACCACTACAAGCGTCTTGAATCGCGCAGCCGCAATGACGAGGTCGAGTTGGCCAAGTCGAACATCTTGCTGGTCGGCCCGACCGGGTCGGGCAAAACCCTGCTTGCAGAAACGCTTGCCCGCCTGCTCAATGTGCCGTTCACGATTGCCGATGCTACGACTCTGACCGAAGCAGGTTATGTCGGTGAAGATGTCGAGAACATCATCCAGAAGCTTTTGCAGAAATGCGACTACGACGTCGAGAAAGCGCAGAGTGGCATTGTATATATTGATGAAATCGACAAGATTTCGCGCAAGAGTGAGAACCCCTCGATTACCCGAGATGTATCGGGTGACGGTGTTCAGCAAGCACTGCTGAAATTGATCGAAGGTACGATTGCGTCAGTACCTCCACAAGGTGGGCGCAAGCATCCGCAGCAGGAATTCCTGCAGGTCGACACAAAGAATGTCCTGTTTATTGTTGGTGGCGCATTCGCTGGTCTTGAAAAAATCATCCAGCAGCGTTCGGAAACCACGGGAATCGGCTTCAGCGCGGAGATCCGCAGCAGCGCCGACAAGGCCGATACCGGAAAGTTGCTCGGCCAGGTTCAGCCTGGTGACCTGATCAAGTTCGGCCTGATTCCCGAGTTTGTTGGACGTCTGCCGGTGGTGGCGACGCTCGAAGAACTCGATGAGGAAGCGCTGGTAAAAATCCTCAGCGAACCAAAAAACGCAATCACCAAGCAATTCAAGCGTCTGTTCGAAATGGAAGGCGTGGAGCTTGAGTTCCGCCCCGATGCATTGGCGGCAGTCGCCAAGAAAGCGCTCGTGCGCAAGACGGGCGCTCGTGGTTTACGCACGATTCTCGAACAGGTCCTGCTTGATACGATGTTTGACCTTCCTTCGCTGGAACATGTCAGCAAGGTTGTCATTGACGAAGCGGTGATCAATGGACACGCCGAGCCCTACCTGATCTACCAGGGCAACATGCAGGCGCGTGCCGCCGCATCAGAGTAATCGACCCACTGCATAGTTGGTAAAAACCTTGCATTGCGGCGTGATGGCCGCACTTGACCAGACGGCAGCGTGCATTCACGCTGCCGTTTGACATTTACCGATGCCGATAGCTCAGGATTCAACGAGATGGACAAGCCCAGCAAGACCCCCGCCGCCGCAACCAAAGACGTGATCGAACTTCCGATCCTGCCTCTGCGTGACGTTGTGGTCTATCCGCACATGGTTATTCCACTGTTCGTCGGGCGCGAGAAATCGGTCATGGCACTCGATGCCGCGATGGAAGGCGACAAGCAGATCCTGTTGGTCGCCCAACGTAGCCCGGATATTGATGAGCCTGATGCAGGTGATCTTTATCCGATCGGCACGATTGCGTCCATTCTGCAGCTGCTGAAGTTGCCTGATGGCACGATAAAAGTGCTCGTTGAAGGGACTTCGCGTGCGGAAATCGTGGGCTTCTCCGAGCGCAATTCCCTGTTGACTGGCCGTGCCCGCGCACTTGATGCCGCGTACACGCGCAACGAGCGTGAAATAGACGTGATCTCTCGCTCACTGGTTTCGCTTTTCGAACAGCTAGTCAAGCTTTCGCGAAAGATTCCGCCTGAGTTGATGACGACACTTGCCGGGCTGGAGGATCCATCGCGGCTAGCCGACACGATTGCCGCTCACCTGTCGGTTCGCTTGCAGGACAAGCAGCAGGTTCTGGAGACTGCCGATGTCGCTGATCGATTGGAGCAATTGATCGGACTTGTCGATGGAGAAATTGATGTTCAGCAGATCGAAAAGCGTATCCGCGGTCGGGTCAAGTCGCAGATGGAAAAGAGCCAACGCGAGTATTACCTCAACGAGCAGATGAAGGCGATCCAGAAGGAATTGGGAGATTCCGAGGATGCGCCGAACGAGCTAGAGGAATTGTCTCGAAAAATCGAAGCGGCCGGGATGCCGAAGACGACCCTGGCCAAGGCACGAGCCGAGCTTGGCAAGCTCAAGCAGATGTCTCCAATGTCGGCAGAAGCGACGGTTGTGCGCAATTACATCGACTGGATGGTTGGCGCACCATGGAAGAAGCGCACCAAGGTTCGTCGTGATCTGCATGTCGCGCAGGAGGTTCTCGACGCCGATCATTTTGGACTCGAAAAGGTCAAGGATCGAATCCTTGAATACCTCGCCGTGCAGCAGCGTGTGCGCACAATGAAGGGCCCCATCCTGTGTCTCGTGGGGCCGCCCGGCGTGGGCAAGACCTCGCTTGGGCAATCGATTGCCAAGGCCACCAATCGCAAATTCGTGCGCATGTCGCTCGGCGGTGTGCGTGACGAGGCCGAAATTCGTGGCCATCGACGCACCTACATTGGATCCATGCCGGGACGCATCATCCAGAACATGTCCAAGGCCGGTACGCGCAACCCCTTGTTCGTGCTCGATGAGATCGACAAGATGTCAATGGACTTCCGCGGCGATCCAGCCTCAGCCCTGCTAGAGGTGCTTGATCCCGAACAGAACAATGCGTTTAGCGACCACTATCTTGAAGTCGATTTTGACCTCAGCGAAGTCATGTGGATTGCTACCGCAAACTCGTTGAATATTCCGGGTCCCTTGCTTGATCGCATGGAAGTCATCCGTATTCCGGGCTATACCGAGGATGAGAAGCTCAATATTGCCGAGCGCTATCTGGTTCCAAAGCAGCTCAAGGCGAATGGTCTCAAGTCCGCTGAACTCGCAATCGACGAGGGGGCGATTCGCGGCATCATCCGCTACTACACTCGCGAATCCGGCGTACGCAATCTTGAGCGCGAGATATCCAAGATCTGCCGCAAGGTCGTCAAGGAACTGAGTCTGGCTGCGCCGGCCAAGTCCGCCAAAGTCAAGGCGCCTGCAAAGGTCAAGGCGGCCAAGAAGGTTATGGTCAAGAGCAGCAAAGTGTTGGTCGATGCGAACAATCTGGATCAGTATCTTGGCGTACAGAAGTTCAATTTTGGTCGTGCGGAGCTGCAAAACGAAGTGGGTCTCGTGACCGGACTGGCCTGGACCGAAGTCGGTGGCGACCTGCTCAGTATTGAGGCCACAACGGTGCCCGGTAAGGGTAAGCTCCAGCACACGGGTCAACTTGGCGATGTAATGCAGGAATCCATTCAGGCCGCCTTGAGCGTTGTTCGCGCACGCGTCGACCTGCTAGGCGTTGATCCTGAGTTTTATCAGAAGCTTGATGTGCACATCCATGTCCCCGAAGGCGCCACGCCCAAGGACGGGCCAAGTGCAGGCGTCGCCATGTGCACGGCTCTGGTCTCTGCGCTGACCAAGATTCCGGTTCGTTCCGATGTGGCGATGACGGGAGAAATCACGCTTCGTGGCCGTGTTCTGGCGATCGGTGGACTCAAGGAAAAGTTGCTGGCGGCACACCGGGGTGGTGTCGGAACCGTGATCATTCCAGAGGAAAATCGCAAGGATCTCGCGGACATACCAGCAAACGTTACCGAATCACTACAGATCAGACCGGTCAAGTGGATCGACGAAGTGCTCGATATTGCTCTCGAACGTGCTCTCACTCCAGTCAAGCGGGAGGATCCCACTGCGTCGCCTGCGGTGCGCGGCAAGCGCAAGGGGCGGGATGCTGGAGAACCTGTTCGACCGCACTGAATCGCCATCGAGTTTGATCGGTTCACGTTCGATGGTTGCCAGAATTTTCAATTCGGGGATTGACGAAAGCAACGAGTCTTGATCCGTGATCGAGACACGGTTGGAGAGCGGAAAGTCGCGCAAATCCTTGTGTTGCGCGGTATCTGGGGCACTGGTATAAAGGTCGCGCCACGTTTCGTTGATGCGCTTGAAGTCCATCGAATCGCGGGGAAACGACATCACGCGGGAGGTCAGCCCACCTCGCTCGTACTGCGTGACCAGTTCAAACCAATCGTATCCGGGTTGCTGCTCGAAAGGGAGTTGATAATGAACAAAGGTGAATTTATTGGTGCGGTCGCCGAAGCTGCCGAGATGACAAAGGCAGATGCAGATCGTGCGGTTGAAGCGGTATTCAAGGTGGTCAAGAAAGCCCTGAAATCCGGTGACAGCATCTCGTTGGTCGGCTTTGGCACATTCAGTGTGCGCAAGCGTGCTGCCCGCACGGGGCGCAATCCGCGTACTGGCGACACCATCAAGATCAAGGCATCCAAGGTCCCGGCATTCAAGGCCGGCAAGGGCCTCAAGGACGCAATCAACTGACGTTGTGGGGTGCTTAGCTCAGCGGTAGAGCGTCTCCCTTACACGGAGAGGGTCGGGGGTTCGAAACCCTCAGCACCCACCACCCCGCGTCACGGGCGTTCAGTCGGTTACAATACCGGGCTGTCACGCTGGGGGTAGCGGATATGGATCCGCTCCAAGTCGCTACCTCATGCAGGGCGCCCGAGTGGCGCCCTTGCTTTTTCCGCGAGAGTCCAGCTGGTCTCCGCGATTCACTGCCTACGGTCTGGCCTGCTCGCCGTCGGCTGCAAACTTTCTAACGAGGCGGTTGCATGCTCCAGGCACTACGCGCAAAAACTTCCGGTCTTGTGGCAAAGATCGTTCTCGGTGCGATCGTCATCGCATTTTCGTTCTTCGGCATTGAGTCGTATTTCATTGCCCGAACCGATGACTTCGTCGCAAAGGTCGGTGACAAGGAAATTTCTCAACAGGATTTCCGTACGCGCTTCGATGAGTTTCGTCAGCAACAATTGCAGGCGACCAATGGCGCTCTCGATGCCCGATTCTTCGAGCAACCAGCGATCAAGCGACGCATCCTCGATCAGATGATTGACGAGCAGGTGCTGCTCGCAGCCAACGAAAAACTCGGGATTGCGGTTCCGGCCGAGCGCTTGCGCGATGAAATCGCGAAGATTCCGGCGTTTCAACGTG
The DNA here is from genome assembly GCA_039930065.1 of Dokdonella sp. Classification (GTDB taxonomy): domain Bacteria; phylum Pseudomonadota; class Gammaproteobacteria; order Xanthomonadales; family Rhodanobacteraceae; genus Dokdonella. The sequence continues at coordinate 690 of JBDSPX010000299.1, read as the reverse complement.
ATGGCAAATTTGATCCGGAACTCTATCGAGCGAGGTTGGCGTCACAGCAAATGACGCCAAACGGGTTTGCTGAAAGGGTTGCCATCCAGATGGCGACGCGTGAAATCCCGATGGCGGTTGCCTCGAGCGCCTTTGTAACCGATGAGGAACTCAACAACTATCTGCGCTTGCAAGGGCAATTGCGCGATTTCCGATTCGTCAAACTGGCCAAACCGCTGGCTGCTGATGAGAAAGTGTCCGAGGATGAAATTTCGGCGTTCTACACAGAGCATCAGCAGGACTACATGAATCCGGAGCAAGTAGCACTCGACTATGTCGAAATCGACGCTGCCCAACTCGATGTAAAGCTCGCTCCCGATGAAGCGACCTTGAAGGATCGCTACGAGAAGGAGAAAGCGCGCTTCGTTTCCACTGAGCAACGCCTCGCTTCGCATATCTTGATCAAGGTCGGCGGCAATGGCGGGCCGGATGATCAGAAGAAGGCGCTTGAAAAGGCTCAAAAAATTGCGGATGAAGCAAAGGCCGGCAAGGATTTTGCCGAGTTGGCGAAGGCGTCGTCCGAGGATCTCGGTTCAAAGGCACTCGGCGGCGACCTTGGCTGGCTCGACAAAGGCTTGACTGATCCGGCTTTCGAGAGTGCACTTTATGCGCTCGACAAAGGCAAGATTTCTGATCCGGTACTTTCACCCG
>JBDSPX010000298.1:0-5029 GCA_039930065.1 Dokdonella sp. | reverse complement strand
GCTCGCGGAAAAAACTACACCCGTCCTGATCAACGCCATTGTTGCGTTGATTCCGGAATCCTGGCTGATCGGTGAGTCGCCATTCGACGATGTGGCTACGCATCGACAGGCCTATGTCGACTATTTGCTCGACCGCATCACGGCGCCGCGTGCCTTTGTCGAGGAGGCCATCCGTGCTCGCACCGATCTGGTATGACTACGCGATTGTGCGTGTCGTACCTCGCCCCGAGCGCGAGGAGTTCATCAATGCCGGGGTGATTCTTTCGAGCGTGAAGGCGCGTGTTCTGGAAGCGCGCATCGAGCTCGACGAAAGCCGCCTGCGCGCACTCGATCCATCCGCCGATACCGATCAGATTCGTGCGCATCTCGCGACAATTCCACTAATTTGTGCGGGTGGCCACACGTCCGGTGCTTTGGCCTTTATGAGCCAGCGCGAGCGCTTCCACTGGCTGACCGCGCCGCGCAGCGCCGCGATCCAGACATCCAGCGTGCATGGCGGACGCTGCAAAGACCCTTTGCACGCGCTCGAACATCTCCTGCAATGCATGGTGCGTACGTCGCTCATTCCGCGAGCGTTCTGATCGATTACGGAGCGATCGAACCGTTTAAGCTCCAGTCGATACTCCATGTTCGTGATCGAAAACAGCGCTATCCGTGCTATTTTGCGGGTTGAGCAACGGAAATACCCTAATCTGATACTAATAAACGATGCCGCGCGTGTTTCATCGTTGCGGTCGTAGTTTCCTCTCGTGACACTTCAGGGAGATCCAATCCATGTTTTTGCGTACCCTTCGCATCATGAAAGTTGCACAGCTTTGCGTTCTTGGCCTTGTCCTGCTCGTTGGCAGTTCGCTCGTCTGCGCCGGCACCCCAAACTCGAACACTGTCGTCAACAACGGTATGTCTTCATGGACAATCAATGGCCAGGCCAATCCATCACTGACCCTGGTGCGCGGTCAGACCTACGAATTCGTCATGCAGAACACCAGCGCCGCGCATCCGTTCAATATCAATGCATTCAACACGACAGGCTCGGCCAACCAGTACAACAACGGCGTGACCAACAACGGCGCGAGCGGAACGCAGACGCTGACCTTCGTGGTGCCGATTGATGCGCCCGACGGCCTGCACTACAACTGTGGCAATCATGCAGCGATGAACGGCCCGATCTCGATCATCAACGAGGTGTTGTTTGCTGATGGGTTCGACCCGATCCAGGCGGTAGCCCCCAAATAGCGACACTGCACGGTCTCGGCGAACCGGCTGAACAGGCCGGATCTCATGCTTTGAGCTCTGCGTGGGTGTAGGCTTCCGATCCGTTGTCGTATCCGGTTGCCGATGTCCGCCAGCAACGTTCTCGATTCGTTTCATCCAGCCGTTGCGGCTTGGTTTGCACGCACGTTCGATTCGCCTACGCCGGCACAAGTCGACGCGTGGCCGGCGATCCGCGAGGGTCGCCATACCCTGATCGCCGCGCCGACCGGATCGGGCAAGACCCTCGCGGCGTTTCTTGCGGCGATTGATGGCCTGATCCGCGAAGGGTTCGATTTCGGATTGCCCGAGCAGACCACGGTCATCTACATTTCGCCGTTGAAAGCCTTGTCGAACGACATCGCGATCAATCTCGAAGCGCCGCGGGCCGGCATTCGCGCCGAGCTCGAAAGCCTTGGCCACGTCAACATCGATATCCGCACCGGCGTGCGAACCGGCGACACGCCGCAGGCTGCTCGCCAGCGCATGCTCAAGTCGCCGCCGCATATCCTCGTCACGACACCCGAATCGCTTTACGTGCTGCTCGGGTCGGAATCGGGTAGGTTGATGCTCGGCGGTACGCGCACCGTGATCGTCGACGAAATTCATGCGATCGCCGGCGGCAAGCGCGGCAGCCATCTGTCATTGACCCTGGAGCGCCTGGAGGCGCTGTGTCAGCGTCGGTTGGTCCGCATCGGACTGTCGGCAACGCAGAAACCGATCGAGGAAGTCGCACGGTTTCTGGTCGGTGCAAGCCACGTTGATGCCGACGGCACAGCCGATTGCGCGATCGTCAATTCGGGCCATGTGCGCGAGCGCGACCTGGCGATTGAAATGCCGCCGATGCCGCTTGAGGCGGTGATGTCGAACGAGGTCTGGGAAACCGTCTACAACCGGATTGCCGAACTGGTCGATGCGCATCGCACGACGCTGGTCTTCGTCAACACCCGACGCATGGCCGAGCGCGCGGCGCGCCATCTTGGCGAGCGCCTCGGCAAGGAGCGGGTCGCCGCGCATCACGGCAGTCTGGCCAAGGAGATGCGTCTTGATGCCGAGCAGCGCTTGAAGCGGGGAGATCTCAAGGTGCTGGTGGCTACCGCATCGCTCGAACTCGGTATCGATATTGGTGACGTTGATCTGGTTTGCCAACTCGGCTCGCCGCACGCGATTGCAGCTTTCCTGCAACGCGTCGGACGTTCGGGACACGCCGTTGGTGCCATACCGAAGGGGCGACTTTTTCCACAATCGCGTGATGATCTGGTCGAGTGCGCGGCGCTGCTGGATTGCATCCGCCGCGGCGAACTGGATGCGTTGAAGATTCCGCTTGCGCCACTCGACGTATTGGCCCAGCAGATCGTCGCCGAAGTGGCCTGTAGCGAATGGGATGAGGCTGCGCTGTATGACTGGATGCGCCGCGCGTGGCCGTATCGCAATCTCGCGCGCAAGGATTTCGATGATGTCGTGCGCATGCTCGCCGACGGTTTCACGACGCGGCGCGGTGCGCGCTCGGGCTACCTGCATCGCGATGCCGTGCACGGCACGGTCAAGGGTCGACGCAACGCTCGGCTGACCGCCCTGACCTCGGGCGGCACGATTCCCGACACCGCCGACTACGCGGTGGTGGTCGAACCCGAGACGATCACAGTCGGCAGCGTGCACGAGGATTTCGCGATCGAGAGCATGGCTGGGGATATCTTCCAGCTTGGCAATACAAGCTATCGCATCTTGCGCGTCGAACGCAGCAAGTTGCACGTCGAGAATGCGCACGGATTGCCGCCGACCATTCCGTTCTGGATCGCCGAAGCGCCAGGGCGCAGCGATGAGCTGTCGATCGGCGTATCGCGATTGCGCGAGGAGATCGAGGCGCGATTGACCGGCCATGCGGTTCCCACAGAATCTCAGGGCGGCATCGCCTCGGCGTGCCGCTGGCTAGTCGATGAAATCGGCATCAGTGCCATCGCCGCACAGCAACTGGTCGACTATCTCGCGCGTGCACGCAATGCGCTCGGCGTGTTGCCGACGCAAACGCAGATCGTCATCGAGCGTTTCTTCGACGAGTCGGGCGGTACCCAGCTGATCATCCATGCGCCTTACGGCAGCCGCATCAACAAGGCCTGGGGCCTGGCCCTGCGCAAGCGCTTCTGCCGCTCGTTCAATTTTGAACTGCAGGCAGCGGCGACCGAGGATGCAATCATCCTGTCGTTGTCGACCAGCCATAGCTTCCCGTTGATCGAAGTCTCACGCTATCTGCACTCGGCCAGCGCGCAGGACATCCTCGTCCAGGCCCTGCTCGATGCGCCGCTATTTGGTGTGCGTTGGCGATGGGCGGCGACCACAGCAATGGCCTTGCCACGTTTTTCCGGTGGCCAGAAAATCGCACCGCAACTGCAGCGCATGAAATCCGAGGATCTGCTCGCGACGGTATTTCCGGATCAGGTCGCCTGCCTCGAAAACATTGTCGGCGAACGCCAGATTCCCGATCACCCATTGGTCGCACAGACTTTGCACGACTGCCTGCACGAAGCAATGGATGTCGACGGCTGGCTCGTTGTGTTGCGTGGGCTCGAAAGCGGCGCGATCAGCATCATCGCGCGCGATTTGCCCGAGCCGTCACCACTCGCTGCGGAAATCCTCGGCGCGCGACCCTATGCATTTCTCGATGACGCGCCGCTCGAAGAACGCCGCACCCAAGCCGTGCAGATGCGACGCTGGAGCGATCCCGAATCCAGCGATGATCTCGGCGCTCTTGACCAGTCGGCGATCGAAGCGGTACGCGAGGAAGCGTGGCCCGATCCGCGCGATAGCGACGAGATGCACGAAACCCTCATGAGCATCGGCTTTGTCAGTGTGGAAGAAGCCGAAAGCCAACCGCAATGGTCGGACGGGCTAGCCCGGCTTGCGGGGCAGAAGCGTGCTACCCAGATCTTTGTAGGAAGCGGCTTCAGCCGCGATGCTCTCCGCGTATCCAAAGTAGAAGCATCGCGGCTGAAGCCGCTTCCTACAATGGACGATCGCACGCTCTGGGTCGCTGCCGAGAAGCTGCCTCAGATCCAGGCGATTCATCCGACGGCCGTCATGCAGCCAGCGATCGAAGCGCCGGCCGAGTATGCAGCCATCGAATGGACCCCCGAGGATGCCATGGTCGATCTGCTGCGTGCGCGCATAACGGCGCTCGGACCGACCACGGCAATGGCGCTTGCTGATTCCTTGAATCTGGGCGCGCCACACATCGAGGCCGCCTTGATCGCGCTCGAAACGCAAGGTTTCGTCATGCGGGGGCGTTTCACGCCAGCGGCGGCAAACGAGGAGTGGTGCGAACGCCATCTGCTCGCGCGCATCCATCGCTACACGCTCAAGCGCCTGCGCCGCGAGATCGAGCCGGTCGAGGCGCGCGATTACATGCGCTTCCTCTTTGACTGGCATCGCATTGCTTCTGGTACGCAAGCGCGTGGACCCGACGCACTGGCCAGCGTGCTCGGACAACTCGAAGGCTTCGAATCGGCGGCGGGCGCCTGGGAAACCGAACTACTGCCAGCACGCATCGCCGATTATTCGATCGATTGGCTCGATGAGCAATGCCGCAGCGGCCGGATCGTCTGGACGCGCTTTGCCAACGCCGTGTCGGCGAATCGCGAACGTGCTGCCGGTCCGCTGCGCAGCACACCGATTCTCGTTCTGCCAAGGCGCAGTTTGCGCATCTGGTCGCAATTGGCGGCGGATTCCGCGCAGGGTGCAATTCAAACCTCATCGCGCGCTGAAGCGGTGCTCGATCACCTGC
>JBDSPX010000297.1:0-2877 GCA_039930065.1 Dokdonella sp. | reverse complement strand
GGGATCTCGGCCGTTTTATGCGCGGCTACGGCGGGGGAATTAGCGTCGATGGGATCCTCAGCACAAACACCTATGGGCACCACTGGCGCGAATTCTCGTTACACGAAGTGATCCGATATTTTTGCCTTTTATCACCCGATTTCGATACTGTCAAAGCGAAAACCGTAAGGAATTACTATCCTGCATCGAATGAGAGATGGAAAAACATCGGCGCCCGGGTTTGCGAGTTGATTCCAGGACTACGTCCCAATTTACACCTTGAGATCGCGCTTTCTTCGAAGAAGAATGGCATCGTGATAGAGCCCAGTTGGTAGCGTGAATAACCTGGCGTAATCGCGACGGTCATGTGCGGATCGCAATCACCTCGACTGTTGCAGAAGCTGGCTTCTGAATTTTTTTTCCAAAAAAATTAAAGAACTCACCTGCACTGAAAAAGTTGATTCGCTTCCGACTGAAACGCTCAGCGTGCGAGTCCTAGCATCCGAGCCGACCTCTGCCGCTCCTCGATCGTGAAAGCTACCTTGTCACGCAAATACACCGGCAGGGCACGCTCAGGTGCCAGTGCGTGTCCCATGCTGAACTCGCGAAAGGCAAGTCGCACGATCGAGGCGGCTTGTGGATAACGGCGACCTTGCGCCGATACCGGTGCCGCACCGAGGCGCGCTCGAATCAACTCGGGGTAGGTATCCCAGCCGCTGCCGATGACGTTCCAATGCTGTCCAGCAGGAATCGGCATGGTTTCCGCGGAACCCACGCTTTCGATGCCCAACGCTTGAACCAATCCGTCATCGTCGTGGCGGAAGGTTCCCGCATAGACCTCGCCCATGCGGGCGTCGATCACGGCGAGGATCGGGTTGTCGTCGTGCGCTGCATCCAATGCCAACGCCGCCAGTGAAGATATCGGGATCACCGGGAGATTCAAGGCCAGCGCCATGCCCTGTGCCGCTGATATGGCGAGTCTTACGCCAGTGAATGCGCCCGGACCTCGACCCACAGCGATCGCATCGAGCTGACGTCGCGAGACGCCCGCCTCGGCAAGCACCGCTTCACACATCGGCAACAGCAACTCGGCGTGACGTCGCGGAGCTATTTCGCTTCGCGAGGTCACTTCGCCATGGCAGCTCAGGGCAACCGAGCAACTTTCCGTGGAGGTTTCAATGGCGAGAATATTCATGACGGCATTCTACCTGTGCGTGTCGTGGTCGCGCCCATGCCGTACCAATCGATACGCCGGGTCAGGTACATCAGGCTGGCAATGGCTGCGAGCAAGGCGATCGCGCCCATCAGCAGGGAATACTGCTCGCTGATGACAAGGCCATAAAGCAGCACGTAGACCAGGGCAAGCAATCCACCCAGTGTGCCGCCCGCGTTTCGACTGCGGGCTGCGGCAGTGGCGTAGCCCGCAATGATGAAAATCACAGCGACGGCGGCGATCGCATACGCCCAGGCAAATCCGACCTGCTCGGACAAGGCCAGCAGCACCACATAAAACGTGCACAAAGCCAATCCAACCATGAGGTATTGCACGGGATGCACGCGCCAGCGACCCAGCGCTTCGAACAGGAACAAGGCGACGAAGCTCAACGCGATGAAGAGGATGCCGTACTTGCCCGCGCGCTCGTTTTGCTGATACGTGCCGACTGGTTGAAACAACTCGACACCGAATGCGGATTGCCCCAGCCCGAAGGAATTCAGATCGGCGACCCGCCCCTGTTGGCCATAGCCGCGATTGAGATCAAGGACCTGCCAATGGGCGTTGAAATTTTTCGCAATCTCGGTGTGGGTCTCGGGCAGGAATGCACCGGCAAAACTCGGATCGGGCCAGTCGCCCGACAACGTCACATCGGTTTGCCGTGCCAGCGGCAGAAATTTCATCTCGGCGGTTCCCGCGAGACGCATGTTGAAAGAAAATTCGTGCGTTGCTTTGCTGATCTGCACATCGATGGGCCAGGCCACTTCGGTCGTCGCTATGCCCCCGATGGTGTCCGCGACAGGACCGAACGCGGATTCAACACCGTCGAGATTGAGCGCGGAGAGGCTGCGTATTCCGCGAACGTCCGCAACCGGTACGCTCAACACGGCCTGCGCCCACTGCGGCTCGCCACCATGGTTGCTCAAAGCGGCAATGGCGTCGCTGCGAAACTGGCCACTGAATTCCAGCCCTACGGTATAAATCGGCGTTGCGTACATACCGTACTGACGAATCCCGGATTCCAGATGGCCTTTGATCGTCAGGCGCTCGGGCAGCAGATAGCGGAATTCATCCGCGCTGATCCAGCCCTTGTCGCTTTGCAAGCGCGTGCGCACCGGCACCACGAGCATCGGTCCGCCGATCATCTGCGATCCGCCCCAACGTTCCGCAATTTTCAAGCGCGCCTGATTTTCCATTCCATGGCGCTCGCGAATCAAATCCTGCACGTAAAGCAGTGGTACCAGCATCAATAGCGCAAGAAAGCCCACGCCCAATGCCTTGAACGTGATGCCTTGAGTCCAGCCCGGTGCCTGCATGATCAATCCCCTCGTCTCGATGAGAGGATTGGGCGCCAAAAAGCAGACGATTCAACGAAGCAATATGGCGAAACGCGGGCAAGATCGGCCATGCCCAAGTCGAAGCAATCAACGCAAGACGAAGATCGCGATCAATGAGCCAAGCGCAATCGCCGCATAGAGGCCGGCGAGCACGTCATCGAGCATCACGCCGAAGCCGCCTTTGACACTTCGATCCGCCCAAGAGCAAGGCCAGGGCTTCATCACGTCAAAAATACGAAAAAGCAAAAAGCCAGCGACGATCCAGACCCAGTGCACGGGCCAGATCAGCAAGGGCAGCAAACTGATCCATTGGCCGACAAATTCGTCCCATACGATCACGCCCGGATC
>JBDSPX010000296.1:0-8510 GCA_039930065.1 Dokdonella sp. | reverse complement strand
TCGCCTTCATCGATGATGGTGTGGCGGCGCTCAACTCGGCCGTGGCCATGCAGGATCAGGCCATGCTGACGATGCGCCGCGAACTCGAGCGGCTGCGTTCCGACCTCGTCGGCCTGCGCGGCGCGCTCGACAATGACACCAGCAACGAACCGCCACCTCCCCATTACTGATCGCAAAGATTGCAGCAACGACCATGGCTGATTCCCTGCGTGACCTGCTGCTCAAAAGCGGCCTTGTACAGAAGCTCAGGGCGGAGGCAAAGCCCGCCGATCGGCCGCAGCGTCCGGCCAACCCGCAGCGACCTGCAAACAAGCAGCGCCCAGCATCAGGCAAACCGAGGACCGCAAATCCTGGAGCTCCCCGCAATCAGGAAGAGATCGATCTTGCCCGCGCCTATGGCTTGCGCGATCGCGCGGAGCGCGAGCAGCGCGACCTTGAAAAAAAGCAGGCCGAGCAACGTGCCAGGGAAAAGGCCGAGCGTAAGCAGAAGCTTGCCGCACTGCTGGAAGGCATGGCATTGAACAAGGCGGATGCCGAGATAGCGCGACACTTCCCACATGGTGACAAGATTCGCCGTGTCTATTGCACGCCGGAGCAATTGGTCCAGGTCAATGCGGGAGAGCTCGCGATCGTCCAGCAGCGCGGCCGATACGTGTTGGTCACCCGTGAAGTCGGTGAAAAAGTTCGCGAGATCAGTGCGGAAGCGCTGGTCTTGCTGTGCGACCCGAATGCGCCGGGTGATGATGGCGTACCCGACGACCTGGTCTGGTAGTTCTGCGTGTGATTGTCTAAAAATCCATGAAGTAGCCGCCATTCACCGGGATATTTGCACCGGTGATGAAGGCGGAATCGTCGGCGCAGAGGAAATCCACAACTCGGGCAATTTCGAAAGGTTTGCCGAGTCGGCCTACAGGGATATTGCTGATGATCTGGTCGCGCACCGGCTCTGGTACGGCCATCACCAGTGCGGTCTCGCAATAGCCAGGAGAGACGCTGTTGACCGTCACACCTTTGCGTGCAACTTCACGGGCGAGGGCCATGGTGAAGCCATGCATGCCGGCCTTGGCCGCGGAGTAATTGGTCTGGCCAAACTGTCCGGTCTGACCATTGACTGACGAGATATTGACGATGCGGCCGAAGCCGCGCTCGGTCATGCCATCGATCAATGCCCGACAGGTGTTGAACACGCCGTCGAGATTGACCGTGATGACGTCGGACCACTGCTGTTCGGACATCTTGCGCAGACTGGTGTCGCGGGTGATTCCGGCTGCATTGACGAGGATCGAGACCGGACCATGGCGATCGACGATGTCAGCTAGAGAAGCGGCACAGGCGTCGTGATCGGCCACATCGAGCGCTTCGAAAAACACATTCGTCTCGAACTCTTTGACTTCGGCAAGAAACGCATCCACGCGATCCGTTCGCGTGCCAAGGTCTGCCGCGATGACGCGGTTTCCCGAGCGCGCTAGGTAGCGGCAGATTTCAGTACCAAGTCCGCCGATGCCGCCAGTGACAAGAGCTACTCGCTGGGTCATTCTTTGGATTCCTTGCAGGACAGAAGTGATCGGGCGCAACCGCTCATACCGTCAGGGTAGCTGGCAGTTTTGCTGAGATATCGGCGATAGAACGCGGTGAGGGAAAGTACGTAAGCGAAATCAGGCAAGCGAAATCAGGATTTGCTGTCTTTCTTCGTTTTCGCAGGATCGGTGTCCTGGCGCGCCTTGTTGACGGCATCGGTCAGGAATCCTTGCTGCATGGATTTCCAGACATCCACGTTGCGCTCGGTCATTTCGTTGAGCATTGACCATGGCGTGCGGCCCATGATGTTGTTCAACTGACTCCGGAACTGCTGCTGCTGATCGAGAAACACCTGCAGACTTTTCTCAAGGTAGCTGCCCATGAAGCCCTGCAGCGAATCGCCATAAAAGCGAATCACCTGCGAAAGCAGCTCGGTGGTGAACATCGGTTGGCCACGATCTTCGTGTTCGGAGATGATCTGCAGCAACACCGACCGGGTCAGATCTTCGCCGGATTTGGCGTCACGAACCTCGAATTTTTCGCCATCGACGACGAGTTGCCGAACTTCTTCAAGCGTGATGTAGCTTGAGATCTCGGTGTCGTAAAGACGACGATTCGGATACTTCTTGATGATGCGGGATTCGGCCATAACGCAACGCTAACAGATCATGCCGCGGCGCACCAGTTTCATGCTGCGCAGCGTCGAAAGCCGTTGTTGCATCAACGCCTTGATCCCTCGAATCGCCGCTATGGCGCGGCTCGCAGCGATTCAGGGGGCTTAGCAAAAGCATGCTGCAGCACGACGAGGGGCAGCACGACACCCCTCGTCCGACAAGGCCTACCAACCCATATAGTGACCCCCATTGATCGACAGGTTGGCGCCAGTAATCCAGGAAGCCTGTTCTGCGGCCAGGAAGCCAACGGCATAGGCGATTTCCTCAGGTTCGCCGAGACGACCGACCGGAATCTGCGCAGCAATCTTGGCACGTACATCTTCCGGCACGGCCTTGACCATTTCGGTCAATACGTAGCCGGGTGAAACGGTATTGACGGTGATGCCGAACTTGGCGTTTTCCTGGGCAAGCGAAATTGTGAAACCGTGCATACCCGCTTTGGACGCTGCGTAGTTGGCTTGCCCGTATTGACCTTTTTGACCATTGATTGAACTGATCTGGACGATGCGCCCCCATTTGCGCGCGCGCATGCCATCGATGATCGGACGCGTCACGTTGAAGCACGAATTGAGGTTCGTGGCGATGACCTCCTGCCATTGCAGGGCGCTCATCTTGTGAAAGGTCGTATCGCGGGTGATGCCGGCATTGTTGATGAGGATGTCGACCGGGCCGATCTGGCTCTCGACGTCACGCACCATCCGTTCTGACCCCGCGACATCCGATACATCACCGGCCGCGAGGGCGAAATCGAAACCTTCCGCCTTTTGCGCGGCCTGCCATGCCTTGGCTTTGGCTTCATCGCGATAATTTGTCGCCACGCGATGGCCTGCTTGAGCGAGATGTCGGCAAATTGCCGTTCCGATGCCGCCAATACCGCCGGTGACGAGTGCTACCCGAGACGTCATGCTGTTCTCCTTTCCAGTGAGTGATCATGTTGCGCTTTCGCACACGTTCGGAGTTTGCCTGTGCGCCGACAATTAGTCCTTCCGCATTGCGGCATGTTTGTGTGCTGAGCGCGGAATCGCCTCGGAATCAAAGCGCTCGGAGGCCTCAGTGAGCAAGGTATCGACACGATTCGTGGGTGGAATTGATTGGCCAAGGAAGGTTAGCGCTGTGTGCAGAGCGGGCATTGGGTCGGAAGGATCGACCGGACGTGCGCGGTCCTGCTTGCTGAGTTTGTGGCCTGAAGCGTCGAGCGCTAGCGGCAAATGCAGATAATTCGGAATTGGGAGGTCGAGTTGCGTCTGCAGGTAGATCTGGCGAGGCGTGGAATCAAGAAGATCAGCACCGCGCACGACCTCATCGATGTGCTGCTCGGCGTCATCGACGACCACCGCAAGCTGATAAGCGAATACGCCATCGGCTCGACGCAGGACAAAGTCCCCAACCTCGCCGCGTAGAGACTGCCGGATCGGCCCATAGACGGCATCGTTGAATTCGAGCGGATGATCATGGGTACACAGGCGCCAGGCCGGTGTACGCGTTTTTCTGCGGCCTACGCATTCGCTGGGATGGATGCCGTCGAATTGAACAAGGTCGCGGCGACTGCAATGGCACGGATAAATTGCTGCGCGGTCCTTGAGCGCCTTGAATGCAGATTCATAGAGGTCGAGTCGATCGCTTTGCCAAACGATGGCTTCGTCGGACTCGAGACCGAAGGCATTCAACGCGGCAACAATGCGCTCGCCCGAGCCTGGGATCGTGCGCATCGGATCGATATCCTCCATGCGCACGATCCAGGCTCCGCCTTGGGATCGTGCCCGCAGCCAGCTGCCCAATGCCGTGACAAGGGAGCCAAAATGCAGATCCCCGGTCGGCGATGGTGCAAAGCGTCCGCGTAAGCTCGCTTGCTTCGGCAGCTCTGCGTTTTTTGGTGGAACCATGCTCATCGGCTGCAATCGAAGTTGATGCGTTGCTTGAAATCGACGGCATTCTACCCAAACATCCATGTTCCAACGCGGCATCCTGTCCCTGATCAGCGAGTGAATAAACCATGCGTCGCACCCTGCTTTTCATCGCCACCAATCTCGCCGTCATGCTGCTTTTGACGATTGTCGTCAAGGTGTTCGGCATTGATACCTACACCTACACGAAAGCCGGTATCAATTTCAAAGGAATCCTGATCCTTTCCGCCGTCATCGGTTTCGGTGGTTCGTTCATTTCGCTGGCCATGTCGAAATGGATCGCCAAATGGCAGACCGGCGCCAAGGTGATTGAAAACCCTTCTAATCCGACCGAAACCTGGCTGCTTGCGACCGTGCGTCTACAGGCGGAAGGCGCCGGTATCAGCATGCCCGAAGTCGCGATATACGATGCGCCGGAAATGAACGCTTTCGCGACCGGAGCTACACGCAACAGTGCGCTGGTTGCCGTCAGCACCGGTTTGTTGCAGCAGATGAGCCGAGATGAGATCGAGGCCGTGCTCGCCCATGAGGTCAGTCACGTTGCCAACGGCGACATGGTCACCATGACCCTGTTGCAGGGCGTGTTGAATACGTTTGTGATCTTCCTCGCCCGCGTAATCGGCACGGTGGTCGATCGCGCGATCAGTGGCAATCGCGAGGGGGGCGGTGGAGGTATTGCCTACTTCGCAATCGTCATCGTTTTGCAGATCGTGCTCGGCATGCTCGCCTCGCTAGTCGTCATGGCGTTCTCGCGCTGGCGCGAATTTCGCGCTGACGCGGGCAGCGCGCGTCTTTCCGGCAAGGACAAGATGATTGCCGCACTCGCACGTCTCTCCCAGGGACATGGGGAAAACAGTCTGCCCAAGGCGATTCAGGCCTTCGGAATCGCCGGAGGCGGTGTGCGCAAGCTGTTCTCGAGCCATCCGTCGATTGAAGAACGCATCGCAGCGTTGCGCGCCGGCCAATGAGCTGAATGCAAAGGCCCCGCGATGCGGGGCCTTTGTTTGTCGCGCGAAGTCGGTGAATGCTCAGGTGCCACCGAAATCGTAGGACATCACCTGTTCGGGCTCCTGCAGGAAGTTGCCTTGGACGAAATTGATGCCGCAGGAGAACAGGATCGACATGCTTGCGGCATCCTCGACAAATTCGGCGACGGTGAGCTTTCCGGCATTGTGCGCCTGCTCGCACATGGCCTTGATGCGCTCCTGATTTTCCTTGCTCTTCGGCAGATCGGCCATGTAGCTGCGGTCGATCTTGAGGTAGTGCGCCGGGATGTGCTTGAGCAACTGGAACGAATTAAGGCCTGAGCCGAACTGTTCGAGGGCAAAGCCGCAGTGGATTTGCTCAAGTCCACGCACAAACGCGCGAGCGGGTTTGAGGTTCGTGACCACTTTGCTTTCGGGCATCTCGAACACCAGTGCATCACCACGCTGGCGCGCATTCTTCAGTTGCAGGGCGATCCACGGCAACAACGTCTGGTCATCCAGTGATTGCGGCGCAAGTTTGATGAAAAAGGTCGTCTTGCGACCGCCTTGCTCGCGTTCCGAAAGCGCACGGATCGCCGTGCTGATGACCCAGCGATCCAGCTGCGGCATCAGACCGTATTGTTCCGCGATGGGCATGAAGAACCCGGGCAGGATCTCGCCCTTGGGGCCTTTCATGCGCAAGAGGATTTCGTAGTAGTCGCCTTCGGCGCCCTGCAGACTGATGATCGGCTGGAAATAGAGTACGTAGCCGTCGTTGTTCAGCGCATCCTTGATCAGTTTGAGCCAGTGACGGTTTTTCTCGGCGTCGGCCTTGTCCTTCGCCGCTGGATCGAACACGCGAGCAAGATTGCCACCCTCGGTCTGCACGGCACGCAAGGTGACCGAGGTCTGATCGAGCACGGTGTTGCCGTTGGCTGCCTTCTCACCAATCAGGCTGGCAGCCACGCTCATGGTCAAATTGATTGAATTCTTGCCGATCTCGAAGATGCGCTCTTCAAACGCCTTGCGCAGAGTCTCAACGAGCTGGCTCACGGCTTCGGCATTCCGGTCATGGACGAGGATGCCAAAGGTGTATTCACCAAGGCGGCCCGGAATATCTTGCTCCTTGAGATGGCGTCGCAGCAGGTTGGCCATGTCGCCGAGCAATAGATCGGTATTGCCGAGCCCGATACCGTCGCGCACCGTCCTCGCATTGTCGAGTTCGAGCAGGATCAGCGCCTGGTCGGACTTGCCGGCATTCGCCGCTGCCACGACTTGATCAAGCTCGTTGATAAGGTGCTGGCGATTGAACAGTTCGGTCACCAGATCCTTGCGGCGCAGCTCTTCGAGTTCTTCAGTGGTCCCAGGGTCAGATTCCTGCTGGCGGAAGACGATTTGCTGACAGGGCTCACCTTCGTAGATAGCCTCGGCGAATTCCATTACCGCATCGAATGTCGAGCCGTCCGCACGCTGCGCCTTGAGATTCAGCTTTTGCGGTGGCCGCTCGCCCTTGGACAGGCGCTTGAGCAAGGTTTTGAAGTCATCGGCATCATCGGCGGCGACCATGTCGAGGATCGACATGCTCTCGATATCCTCGAAATCCTCGTAGCCAAAGGTCTCCAGATAGGCTCGATTGGCGCGCACATGCATGCCCTCATGCACATAGGCGATGGGATCGCGCGAAGAGTCCAGCAGATCGCTGCAGCGTCGCTCGGACTCGCGCAAGGCATTCTCCAGACGACGAACGCTGCGGCGCATGGCCAATGCCTCGAATTCGCGGCGCACGATCATCTGCAGGTGGTCGGGTCGGCTTTGCAAGGCAAGCGCGCGAGCACCATCGCGAAACGCCTCGACTACGGCGCTGTCACTGACATTGCTTCCATAGACGACGAGGCCGATATCCTTGCCGGTGCGATTGACCGCTTCCGCGGTCGGGCGCAGCGGCAGATCCTTGCTGCCCAGGTTGGCCAGGATCAGATCTGGTGTTTGGCGTTCAAGAAGGTCTTCAAGCTCGGCTTCGTTGCCGGCCCGCGAGGGGCGCACGGCAATGCCGCCATTGCGCAACATGCTGATGATCTGTTCGGCTTCGTCGGCCGAATCCTCGATCAGCAGCAGCTTGATCACGTTGTCTGTCTTGGTCATGAAGGTCGCGCTTTCAGGGAGGTGCGCAGTGCACGGTTGGTCGACGTGCGAGCGGCGACCAAGGCGGAAACTTGTACCGGATTCATACGCTTATTTCCATACTCTGACGAATATTCAGAGAAGTTGCCAATTCACAGTGGCAGCTTGCTTGCCGCCCCGGCGGTTTCCCGCACCAGTCGAGGCACCAGATAACCCGGCGAGCGAGCGCGCAGCGCGTCAACAAGTTCGATGGCGGTCTGGTCGGAAACTTCGAAATGAGCGGCACCCTGAACACGATCCAGTTGATGCAGGTAGTAAGGCAGGATTCCGCAGTCAAATAGTCGCTCGGATAGCGCGGCCAAGTCTTCGACCCTATCATTTATCCGGCGCAGCAAGACGGATTGGTTGAGCAGGGTCACTCCTGCAGCGTCGAGCTTTCGGCATGCGTTGACGACAGATTCATCGATTTCGTTGGCGTGGTTCGCGTGCAGAACGACGATGCGCTGCAGCGGCAGACTCGATATCCAGTTCATGAACTCATCATCGATGCGCTCCGGCAAGACGATTGGAAGTCGGGTATGGATGCGCAGGCGGCGCACATGCGGGATTTTTCCGAGCGCATCGGTCAACTCGGCGAGCTTGCTCGTGGACAACGAAAGCGGGTCGCCGCCGGAAAGGATCACTTCGTTGATTGACGGGTCTGTGGCCAAATGATCGATGGCCGAGCGCCAATGCCCGCTCGCGGCAGTTTCCTCGGCATACGGAAAGTGTCGGCGGAAGCAGTAGCGGCAGTTGATCGCGCAGGAGCCGGTGGCAATCAGCAGGGTACGACCTGCGTATTTGTGCAGCACTCCGGGCGCGGCGCGGGCATCGAGATCACCGACCGCGTCGTTGAAATAGCCCGGCGTCTTCGTCAATTCGTTGATCCCGGGCAGGACCTGAAGCAACAATGGGTCGTTCGGGTCGCCGTGGCGCATGCGTGCGACGAAGCCGCGAGGAACCCGCATGGCGAATCCGGTATCCGCATCGGCAAGCAGCTCGGTCGCTTGCGATTCGAGGCCGAGCTGGCTCAGCAGTTCGAGCGGATCGGTGATCGCCTCACGCCAGAGCTGTTGCCAGCGCAGAGGCTGGGGCGCTGAAAGAGACTTGGGAATCTGTGAGAAAAGCGGGCTTGCAGGTATCATTGTCGATCGGTTCCGGGCATTCCGGTCAACGAATTCCCCATTCTAGCTGCTTTGTATGGGCAGCTTGTCCTCTCGCAACAGGAGCTCTCCATGGCCACGCATGGAATGAACGACGTCAAGAACGGCCTCAAGATCATCGTTGAC
>JBDSPX010000295.1:0-6550 GCA_039930065.1 Dokdonella sp. | reverse complement strand
CGCGCGCGGTGGTCGATGGCGAGCCGCGACAACTGTCCACATTCGACGCGGATGAGAATCTTGGCGCCATCGCCGCCGCGCGACAGTGTTCGCCTCTGTCGTTGCAGAAATTGCTGCGCGGCGATCTTGAGATCATTGTCGGCAGGGCGCTCAAAAAGAATCCTGCCGAGCGCTATGCCAGCGTGCAGGCGATGGCCGACGACATCCGCCGGTATCTGGAGAATCGTCCGATCATGGCGCGCGCCGACAGTGCGCCCTACCGCCTGCGCAAGTTTGTCCGCCGCAATGCACTGGCGGTCAGTGCCGCTGCACTGATCGGTATCGTGCTGCTCGGCAGCGCCATCGGTCTCGCGGTCGCGGCGCGCAGAACCGCGCATGAAGCGCGCACCACCCTGGCCGTCAAGAATTTCCTGTTTGGTCTGTTCAACGCGGTCGATCCGAATGCCGCCAAAGGCAAGGCCGTCAGCGCGCGCGAGCTGCTTGATCGTGGACGTCAGCGACTCGAGAACGAGCAACAGACCGACCCGGTACTGAAGGCGGAACTGCAAGCAGTGCTGGGTCGTATCTATTTCCAGTTAGGGTTATTTGCCCAGGCGCGCGAGTTGCAGCTGCAGGCAGTCGATGTGCTGAAGCGCTCTGACGATACCCCGGTTCTGCGTGCGCGGACCGAGATTGAACTGTCCGGCACGTTGCGTGAGCTCGGTGAACTCGATGCCGCTGGTAGCGCTGTCGAAGACGCAGATCTTCAGCTACATTCGCAGGTTGATTCAGCCCCTCAGGACCGCGCTCGAGCGCTGGATGCGCGTTCGAGGATCGCAGTCTCGCGGCGAGAATTTCCCCAAGCGAGAGTGTTGGCCGCCGCCGCTGTCGAGCTCGCCAGGCAGGAACCAGTCGATGACGAACTGCTGGGAAATAGTGTCCTGGCCGCGGGCAATGCAGAGTGGGGAATCAAGTCACTGGTCGCAGCCGAGGCCGACTATCGCGAAGCCCTGCGCCTTTTATCCCGTGTCCAGGGTGCGGACAGTCCGCGCGTGGGAATGATCCATGGCAACCTTGCCATGCTCATGCGCAGCAGCTCGCGCTACGCGGAGGCGCTGGAAGAAGCACAACGAAGCCTCGCCATCGCCACACCGGCCCTCGGCTTCGAGCATCCTTTCGTGATCAATTCGCGGGCCAATCTTGGTCTCACCTACTACCATCTGGGCCACTACGCAAAGGCGAGCGAATTACTTGAACCCGCGGCGGACGCGCAACGCCGTCTGCTCGGCAAAGAGGATCCCGCACTGGCCGGCACCCTGATCAATCTCGGTCTGGTCCGGATCGAACGACTCGATCTGGATGGTGCGGAGCACGCCTTCACCGAATCGCTCGGAATCTGGGAGCGCCGCTACGGCCGCGACTTTCCAGGTGCGCAGGGAGCGCTGCAAGGGCTCGGCGTCGTCAATCTTCGCCGGCGTCGACTTGACATCGCAACGGAACAACTTGAAGAAGTGCAATCCGTTGACGAGCGGAAAAATGTGCTCGACGACTACGTGCTGTTTTACACGCTCGGCGAATTGCATCGATTACGCAAAGACCCGGTGGCCGCCGCGACGCTTGAGCGCGAAGGTCTCCGGCGCGCGGCACGCGATACCGGCGAACGCAGCCGCTACACGGCCTTCAGCCACCACTATCTTGGACTGGCGCTACGCGACAGCGGTGATCGCGACGGGGCGATCAAGGAACTCCGCGCCGCGCTGGTATCGTTCGCCTACATTCCCAATGCCGATCATCCGTGGGCGGCCACGTCCCGGCTTGAATTGGCACGGCTGCTCGCAGCGCGCGGAGAGACGCGCAAGGAAGCACGTCAGTTGGCAACCGAGGTACTCGACATCCGTACGCGCTTTCTGCCGCCGGCGGATCCGCGTATTGAGGAGGCTCGCAGCGAGCTTTCATTGCTCCAGGGCGATCCCACGCCGCGCTGATCCGCATCGCACTGCGGTCGGAATTCCAGCGCATCGAGGGCCGGCATTCAAGCCGCTTTCCGGGAAAAGCGGTTCCCCCGCGCAAGATGAACGTGCAGGCATGATCTCTTTTCGCGCTGCTTTGCGTCTTAACAGGGGCACCGCAGCGAAGTGGCTCTGCACGCCGGGTGCAACTGGACATTGCTCCCATCAGACTGACCACGAGGACATGCCGATGAATAATGGAATACTGAAAACCAGCCTGCTCGCGTTGGCCGTGTTCGCCGCATCGGCTGCCTCAGCCGCCGACAAGGTCTCCGGCACGGCGGCATTGAAGACATTCACTGCGCCATTGAAATTCGCCTACATGGTGCGCAGCCCGGATGAGATGGATTCTTCTCGAAGCATCCTGCGCATCTACCTTTCCAGCGCCGATATCGGTGCGGCGATCAAGGCCTGCAAGACCCTTTCGTGTGCCGATCAGGCGCTCACCGATGGCGCCATGGTCGACTACAGCGATGCCGAGCATCTCGCCTACGCGGTGCGCCTGAACGGCGAGCGTGCCCAATATTCCGGCGGAACGCATGGCGATGCTTTTACGCTGACAACCAACAAGCCCGATCACCTGGCCGGCAAGCTGCACATCGATGACAGCGCCATGGGCGGGGCCAAGGTCAACGCGGATTTCGATCTCGGACTCACGAATACATTCAAGACTGTTCGCTAGCATGGATCGGTCACCACGGCGTTTGGGCGGCAGCAAGTTGCGCGCAGGCTACCGTGGTTTCGGGGTCGAAGGTATGTCAAAAAAAAGACACAAAGCACAAAACATAATGTGCGTTTTAATTACTGTTTGCCTGGTGTTCGCTGGCACAACGGCGGCCGCCCAGGAATTGGTCTACTCGACCGGCAGCGGGCTGAGCAGGCCTTCGGGTCTGGTCGTGATCCCGAACCTCGCCGGTGGACTGGCCGCGAGCTCGCCAATCTACGTCGACCCCTTGGGTGGGACGACGATCAATCCGCACGGTTTCACGCTGATCGCTCCGATGACCGCGGTCGCGGCGCAACTTTTTGATGGCGCCGGTCTCAATCATCGCGTCAACGTGATCGACATCGCCACGGCCAGCCTCAGTACATCTTTCCAACCCGGCGGCGCCAGCAATACCGACTACAGCGGTTATGGCACCGTGATCAGCAATCCGGCCGGTACGCATCTGCTGCTCGCCGCAGGTGACTTCCAGGGTACGGCGAGCAGCCTGCTATGGGTTGTTCCGATGCCGCTGTCGGCTCTATCGGTGGCTTCCGACATCCTGACCATGCCCGGCAAGTTCGGTGCCGAGCAAACCCACGCGATCGCATTCGATCCCAACACGGGTCGAGCCTATGTTGCGCATACCAACGGCGTGACCGTGCTCGATCCACCGTATGACGTGGCCAGTATCGCGTTCACGATTCCGCTGCCGGTCGTCGCCGATGCCAGCAGCAGCGCCTCGCGCTCAGTCGCATTGGCGCCGGACGCCGCGACCTTGTTGTTGACCAGCGGTGGGGCAACGCCCGGCCAGAATCTGGTGACCATAATCCACGCGCCGTTTTCGGCCTCCAGCACGTCGGAACAACTGATCGTTGCGCATGCATCAGAGTTGCACGCAATCGCGTTCACGCCCGATGGCAGCCAGGCACTCGCAGTGGACGCGATCGCGTCGGGTGGCCGCGGTCAGGTTTTCGCGATTTCCGCACCGTACAACGCAAGCTCCCACGTCGAATGGCTGCATCTTCCGGCCGGCGGTCAGAATCTTGGTGGGTTCGGGGACATCGAGATCAGTCCGGACGGCCGCATCGCGGCGCTGGGAGGTGGCTGCTTCGTCGATGGTTGCCCGCTGGTCACGCTGCACGCGCCATTCACGGAGGCAGGCTTCGGCATCGAAACGATGAACGTGCCGCCGGTGCCATATCCTTACTTTTCGGTCGGTCGCGGCAACGGCACCGTGCATTTCTGGCCGACGCCTGTCGTACCGCGGGCGCAGATCAGACTCGACCACATTGCGGTGACCGAGGGCAACAGTGGAACCCGGCCAGCGCGGTTTACGGTCAGCCTGTCCAACCCGTCCACCCAGACAATCACGATCAACTACGCGACTGCCTCATCGCAGGCCGTTCCGCCTAGTGACTACATCCAGACTGCGGGTACGTTGAGCTTTGCACCCGGAGAGACTCGAAAAACCGTGGACGTGCCGGTGGTCGGCGACACCGTGACCGAGAGTGACGAATATTTCAGCCTGAATCTTTCCAGCCCAGTCAACGCGAGTCTGCTCTCCATGCCGTCCGCAGGCGATGGCTATTGCCTGATCGTCAACGACGACGGCGGCACGCCATATATCGCCACTGATCCGCCGCTTCCCGATGCCTATGTCGGCGTTCCCTATACGCAAACTTTCACGGCACAAAATACGGCCGCGGCGCCCACGTGGGCGGTCGCCGCACCGAATCTGAATCTCGTCGGTGGCCTCGCCTTGGCGGGCGCCAGCGGCGTGCTCAGCGGCGTGCCGGTGCAGGCGGGTTCCTACTACTTTGCGGTGTATTTGAGCGGGCTCAACGTCTCCCGCGAATACCACTTGAACGTACGGGTCGACCGCCTCTTCGCCGATGGATTCGAAGCGCTGCCCTGAGTCTGTCCGATTGCAATGATCCGAATTCGTGCCGCTTTCCGTCTGTATGTGCATGCCGGAATCGCCTTTGACGATCGCAAGTACGCAGCGCTCATCTCTGGAGTCTTGTTGTGATCCGTTTCAGTCAACAGTGGGCCGCTATGGCACGGGCTCCTGCATCGCGTTGTTCCTTTAATTAAGGAGAGTACTCAATGTGGATTAAATCAATGTTAGTTTTTCTTGCGGGGTTTGCGATTACGGAGTCTACGGCCAACGCGCAAACCTTTGAAAATCCGATCAACATCACGCAAAGCAGTTCATATGATTTCAATTCCTGCGCGTTCCAGCCACAACAACTAGTTGTCGACTACACGAACGTCTTGTGGGGCCCTGCGGTCGTCTTCCGCATCAATCAGCGACCCTACCGTTACGCTCCCATGAGGCCATGGTTAGTAACGAAGATCATGCCGACCTGGCCCGGCGTGACTGACCTGGCGATCTGGGTTTGCCGCAATCACGCAGGCAATATTCTGAATCAATGTGTTGATGGCTCTGACAATGGCGTCTACGGCGGCACCCCTCCCGACCAGGTGACTGTGCCGGCCTCATACGGCAGCTACTACGTTGTTGTCACAACCAACATTGACAACGCGCAGCCGAACTGCGGTCAATTCACTCTGGACGCGTTTCACTTTTAGGTCCCTCTGGGCAAGGGCGGTGATGCGTGAATCCTCGTGTGCGGGCGCTGTCGACCCGGGTGGATAGCAGCGCTCGATCAGGGCGTGCGCAATGATCCGAATGCGTATTGATTTGCGTCTGCATGAGCACGCGGGCACCGCGTTTGACGAGCGCCCACGCGCACTACCAGCACACAACGAGGAAATTCCATCATGCACAAGCGTCGCCATTGCATTGCGCCAATTCTGGCGTGGCTCGTCGCGCTGGTTCCAATCGGCGCCCACGCTGCCTTTTTCTGCGTCAACAGTGCGGCCAGCCTGCAGGCCGCACTGAACGCTGCGGCGAGCAACGGCCAGAGCGACGAGATCGATATTCAAGCCGGCAACTACACGGTCGTCCCGGGTGGCTTCTTCTACGTTTCCAATGAAGCCAACAGCATCACGATGTTTGGAGGCTTCGATGCGACGTGTGAGCAGCGGACCGCTGCGCGCACGACGTTCGACGGCAGCGGCCTGTACCAGGTCATGCGCATCATCATCGGCTCCAACTCGACGGCGGCCAGCGTCAATATCCAGCACATCACGTTCATTGATGGAAAATCCACCACCAACAGCGGCGGTGGCCTGCGCGTATCAACGTTGAATGGCAATGTTGTCCTCGAAGCCAATCGCTTCCTGCTCAATCACGCGAACAACAGCGCAGGCGCGCTATACGTCGAAACCAGCGGAGGAATAAGCGTGCGCAACAGCCTCTTCTTCGCCAACGATGCGTTCGATGTGGGCGCGGCGATGCTCGTTACCAGCGCCAGCACGGTTTTTTTCGCCGGCAATACCGTTGTCAGCAACACGGCCGCCTCGACCCTGCCTATGACGCCCATCGGCGGACTCCTTGTCACTGGCGGTACTGGTGCACACCTCTGGCTCAGCAACAATATCCTCTGGAACAACGGCAATGGCAGCGTCGACCTGGAATCGAGCGCCGTATTCACTGCGCGCAACAACGATATTGGCTTCATGGCCGGCATTCCGCCCGACCCTCAAAGCCAAAACAATCTGAGCGTCGATCCCGCCTTCGCAACGTGTTCGGGCTTGCTGTGTCTCAACTTCAATCTGCAGCGTGCCTCGCCGTTGGTTGATGCGGGCTTTGACACGCCGCTTGGCGGGATCGGTGCATTCGATCTTGAAGACAAGCCGCGCATGATTGGCCCGCATGTCGATATCGGGGCCTATGAGGAAGATGTCATCTTCAGAAACGGTTTCGAGTGATGCGGCGCATTCCGCTCGA
>JBDSPX010000294.1:0-3795 GCA_039930065.1 Dokdonella sp. | reverse complement strand
CCAAGGCATCGCAATCGGCGATTTCAATGGCGACAATCGAAGCGACGTGGCAATCGGCGCTTACAGCCACGACTCGGGCGGAGATGTGAATACGGGCGGCGGCCAAGTGATCTACCAGAGCCAATACATCTTCACCGATGGGTTTGATGGCGACTGAGTTTGTTGACTGACCGGCAAGCCGGGCGCCAAGTGGGTGTCCGGCTTGATCGCTAGCCCTGAGCGCTGCTTCGCGCCAGAATGCGGAGTCGAAATCCGCACAGGGGTCACCATGCAACGATTCGCCCTCGCCGCCTTCGCGCTGGCCGGCACCAGCGTTTTCGCGTCATCGGTTCACGCCGAGTCGCGGATCTTCGAACCGATGGATGTGTTTGGCCTGCAATGGGTTGATAGCCCGCAGATTTCGCCGGATGGACAGCACATCGTCTATCAACGCATGGGTTTCGATGTCATGAAGGATCGCGAGACATCTGCTCTGTGGATGATCGATGCGGATGGTAGCCATCATCGACCGTTCGCGACCGCGGGCCGGGGTGCCGCCTGGTCGCGCGATGGTCGGCGCATCGCGTATGTCGCCAAAACCGATGTCGCGGCGCAGATCCAGATGCATTGGCTCGAAGGCGGCCAGGACGCCAGCATCACCGAGTTGACCGGTTCGCCCTCGAATCTGAGTTGGTCGCCGGACGGTCAATGGCTGGCTTTCACGATGCTTGTGAAAGTGGACGAAGCGCCGCTGGCAAAGATGCCGACGCCGCCAAAAGGCGCGGAATGGGCGGCTCCGGTCAAGATGATTGATCGTGTGGTCTATCGAATCGATGGCGGTGGTTATGTCGATCCCGGTTATACGCATGTGTTTGTCGTTGCGACCGACGGCGGCGCGGCGCGTCAGATCACCAGCGGCAAGCACAATTTCAATGGAACGCCTGCGTGGACGGCGAATGGCAAATCGCTGATCGTCTCGGCGAATCTCGATGACGACTGGGAATACCAGCCCGCCGAAAGCGAGCTCTATCGCGTTGCGATCAGTGATGGCGCGATGACGCGCCTGACGACGCGCAAGGGCCCCGATGGAAATCCGATGTTCTCTCCGGATGGTCGCCAATTGGCGTGGCTTGGCTTCGATGACAAGCGCCATCCATATCAAGCCACGCGCCTCTATGTCGGAGACGCGGAAGCGGGCAATGCGCGCTCATTGACCGATGATTTTGAATTCACCATCAGCGGTGCGGCGTGGGATGGCAACCGCGGTTTCTGGCTGCAGTACGATGACCATGGCCGCACGTTGCTGGGTTGGATTGCCGCTTCGGGCGGCAAGGTTGAACGTGTCGTCAACGATGTCGGCGGCACCGAGATCGGGCGGCCTTACACGAGCGGCGATTTTTCCGCGGGCGAAGGTCGTGTCGCCTATACCCGCGGCACCTCCACGTCATTGGCCAATGTTGGCGTGGCTGCGCGCGGTGGCAAATCACGCGCGCTGACCGATCTCGATGCCAACCTGCTCGATCATATGGACCTCGGCAAACTTGAGGAGATGACGGTCAAGTCCTCAGCCGATGGCCGCGACATCCAGGCCTGGATTCTCACGCCACCCGGATTCGACAAGTCAAAAAAATATCCGCTGCTGCTCGAAATCCACGGTGGACCGTTTGCAGCCTACGGCCCCGGCTTCGCGCCTGAAATTCAGCTTTACGCGGCGGCGGGTTATGTTGTGGTGTATGCCAACCCGCGCGGCAGCACAAGCTATGGAACCGAGTTTGCCAATCTGATCGAGAATGCGTATCCGGGTCAGGATTACGATGACCTCATGAGCGTGGTCGACGCGACCATCGCGCGTGGCTCGATCGATACCGACAACTTGTTCGTTACCGGCGGCAGCGGCGGCGGCTGCCTGACCGCGTGGATCGTCGGCCATACCGATCGCTTCCGCGCGGCGGTGTCGGCGAAACCCGTAATCAACTGGGCAAGCTTCGTGCTGACTTCGGACATGTATCCGTTTTTCTCGCAATACTGGTTTGATGGCATGCCGTGGGAGAACCCCGAAAATTACGCCAAGCGCTCGCCGCTTCACTACGTCGACAAGGTCACTACGCCCACCATGATGATGGTCGGCGATGACGATCACCGCACGCCCGCCTCGGAAGCCGAGCAGTTCTACCAGGCGCTCAAACTGCGCAAGATTGATACCGCGATGGTGCGCATTCCGGGCGCCTCGCATCACATCAACTCGCGTCCAAGCAACATGATCGGCCAGGTGCTCAACACGATTGGCTGGTTTGAAAAGCATCGCGCCGGACCGAAGGCGGAGAACTGAAATGCCGATCGAGGAGCACAACGATGAATCGGCCGCCGAGGATGGCGGCGGCCTCATCGAACTGGAGGCGATCGAGGCGCGCATTCTCGGCTCTCTGATCGAGAAGCAGGCGACGACGCCGGATGCGTACCCGCTCACGCTGAATGCCGTAGTCGCTGCCTGCAACCAGAAATCAAATCGTGATCCGACGTCGCACTACGAACCCGGCGCGGTCGGCCACGCGCTGCGTCAACTCGAAGGCAAGGGGCTCGTCACCGGCACGCTGAGTGCGCGAGCCTCACGCTACGCGCACAAATTCGAGACGGGCTACAACATCACCTTGCGTCAGCGCACGCTGCTGGCCCTGTTGATGCTGCGTGGCCCGCAGACACTCAACGAGCTTTTCTCGCGCAGCGAGCGCTTGACTGATTTCCCCGATGCAGATGAAGTACGCACCGTGCTCGATCGCCTCGCATCGAGGACGCCGCCCATGGTCGTACGTTTGCATCGCGCACCGGGGCAGCGCGAAGAGCGCTACATGCATCTCCTGTGCGGCCCGGTGTCGCTTGATGCGGCGATGTCCCTGTCTGAAAATGCAGAAAGGCCGTCGGGCGGCCTCAACGAGCGTGTCACTCAGCTGGAAAGTCTTGTTGCACAATTGCAGGACGTGGTTGCTGAACTGCAGATGCGGCCAGGCACTGGGCCTATTCCAGCCGAAGACGAAACCAGCGACGCGTGAGCACAGTGGCGATTGAAATTCCGGCGGCTTCAATGCCGCGCGCGCAGCGCATGTTCCTCATACTCGCCGGCTTTTTCATCGCCAACGCGATCATCGCGGAATTCATCGGGGTAAAGATCTTCGCCCTCGAAGACACACTCGGCCTGCGGCCATTCGAGTGGAATCTGTTCGAGCAGACGGGTTCGCTGAATTTTACCGCGGGCACCTTGCTCTGGCCGATCGTCTTCATCATGACCGACATCATCAACGAGTTTTACGGACAGCGCGGCGTGCGATTCCTGTCCTGGCTCGCGGTCGGTTTGATTGCGTACGCATTTCTGTTTGCCTACGCGGCGATAGCGCTCGCGCCAGCATCATGGTGGGTAGGTGCGGCGAAGAACAACGGTGTACCGGATTTGCAGGCAGCCTATGCCTATGTGTTCGGGCAGGGATTGTGGACGATTGCCGGATCCATCACGGCCTTCCTCGTCGGCCAGCTCATCGACGTGCGTATCTTTCATTCGATCAGACAGCGCACCGGCGAACGGCATATCTGGATGCGTTCCACAGTATCGACCATCGCCTCGCAATTCATCGACAGCTTTGTCGTGCTCTACATTGCATTCGTGATTGGGCCGCAACACTGGAGCACCAATCTCTGGCTCGCGGTCGGCACAGTCAACTATTGCTACAAAGTGCTTGCAGCGATCGCGCTGATTCCGCTGATTTATCTGCTGCGCAAAGGTATCGACAGCTGGCTCGGCGCGGATCTCGCCGAACGCCTCAAGCA
>JBDSPX010000293.1:0-3428 GCA_039930065.1 Dokdonella sp. | reverse complement strand
GGTGGGGTTTGCCGTGCCATGCGGCGTTAGCCCCGCACGCGGTGTGCTCTTACCACACCGTTTCACCCTTACCACGCACATCTTGCGATGCCGTTCGGCGGTTTGTTTTCTGTTGCACTTTCCGTCGACTCACGTCGCCCAGGCGTTACCTGGCACCTTGCCCTGCGGAGCCCGGACTTTCCTCGCCGTGCCGAAACACGTCGCGACTGCCTGGCCGACTCCAGCGCGCATTCTATCGGGTTTGCAAAGGAGTCTGTCGGACTTTGCTCGGACCGATCGTGAATCGCCGCGACTGGCGTAGTCCGAAAGACCGCCAGGGATCGCTGCATTTCATGCGATTGCCCGAGACCTGAATTGCGGATTTCAATCGTGAGGCCATGCAACCCGTGAGGTGTTCACTGGCGGACAGCGACTGCCCGAAAGCGAACACACGATCAAATGAAAGCCATCGCAGAGCGCAATTCCACACCAGCCGTTTCATGGCATGGTGATTGCTGACGTCCTCTCCGATGGGCAGCCAATCGAGTGAATGAATCACGATCACAACGGATCGAGACACCGATCGCCCTGTTCGCGCATCAATGCTCGGCGAATGGCGGGAATTCCCTCGCGGCTCGGCATCAAGACAATCGTGACCCGCAAGACAGCACACACCAAGGATCAACAATGCAACCAGGACTCTGGATCGGCGAACTCCTGCATGCCGTGCGCCGACTCAAAGGCGCACCCGGATTCACGATCACGATCGTCGGCATGCTCTCTCTCGCAATCGGCGCGATGGCTGGCTTGTTCTGCGTGGTCAATACGGTTCTGCTGACGCCGCTGCCGTTCAAGGATCCGGATCGACTGGTCTATATCGCCGCGACTGCGCCGGGCTCCGAGATGCCGGGCGAGTTCGGTGTCGCGCCCGAGTTCTATCTGCAATATCACGAGCAATCGAAATTGCTCGAAGACGTGGCTCTCTACTACACGGGCACCTCGACGCTGCGGACGAAGGATCGCGTCGAACGTATCCGCATGGGCTTCCCGACCAACTCGCTGTATTCAACCCTCGGCGTGCAACCAGCGCTCGGGCGGCTGCCGGTCAACGAGGATGAAACGCTCGTCGTGGTCTTGAGCGATTCATTGTGGAATTCCTGGTTTGGACGCGATCGCTCGGTGATTGGTCGAACGATTCATGCGTCGGGCGAGGATCGAACGATCATCGGTGTCATGGCACCCGAATTCCGCTTTCCGAGCGACGACACGATGTTGTGGATTCCTTCAAGGATCGAGCCGAAGGATATTGAGAAAGGCGGGTACTTTGGCTGGGACATGGTGGGCAGGATGGCACCCGCTGCGACAGCAGCGGGCCTGAGTCGCGAGCTCAATACGCTGGCCCGACGATTGCCTGATCGTTTTTCTGGTTCGCCGAGTTACGCACGCACGATTGCGCAACTGCAGACGGTGGTTCGGCCGCTTGAAGAGCAACTACTCGGTGCCGCCTCGCGCCCGTTGTGGATTCTGCTCGCGGCGGCGGCGATCGTGCTGCTGATCGCCTGCGCGAACGTCGCCAACCTGATGCTCGTGCGCGTCGATGGACGTCATCGAGAGATGGCCATGCGCCGCGCGCTTGGCGCAACCCGTGGCGAACTGATGCGCACGCAAATCGCCGAGCTGTTCGTGATCGCCATGGCGGCCGGAATCGCCGCCATTTTGCTCGCCGCGATCAGCCTGCCTGCGTTTCTGCGTGCGGTACCATCGGGCGTGCCGCGTATCGATCAAGTCGGCCTCGATGTTCCGACCGTGTTGTTCACCTTCGCCATCGCGATGGTGTCCGCACTGCTTTGCGGTCTTTTGCCGACGCTGCGTGGCTCCAGACCGAATCTCGCGCGTTTGCGTGATGGTGGGCGTGGCATGACCCGTCAACGTCATTGGTTGCGCGATGGCCTCGTGATCGCACAGACCGCCTTGGCCCTGGTGCTGCTGATCGGCTCGGGTCTGCTCGTGCGCAGTGCCTATGCGCTACGGCATACGCCTCCGGGCTACAGCACGGAAGATATTTTCACGTTTCAGTTTGCCCCTGATCGACCGACTCTCAAGAATGGAAATGACTACGCGCAATTCGATTTGGCTTTCCTCGATCGCCTGGCTGCGTTGCCCGGCGTGCAATCGGTTGGCCTGGTCGAGAATGTGCCGTTGAACGAGGGCACTGCGACGATGCGGGTGCGTACCGAGGCATCGAACAGGGATGGCGGCGAAGGCATCCTTATCCATTTCAACTACACCGCCGGTGACTATTTCAAGACGCTGCAGATCGCCATGCTCGAAGGTCGCCCGTTCAATACGGACGATCATGGCAGCGCGCGCGGCAACGTGATCCTCAGCCGCAGCGCAGCCGAACGATTGTTTCCCGCACAGGAAGCGCTTGGCAAAACACTGCAGCGCGAAGGCCAAACCGCGAAGGAGGTCGTCGTCGGTGTCGTCGACGATGTCATGCAGGACGGATTCCGCGATACGCCACAGCCCGCGGTGTACTTTCCGCTGGCCGATACGAGCGCTGATGGCGGCCGCTCGATTTCATCGCCGGCCTACGTGGTCAAGACCGCGCGCGCCGAAACGATTGCGCCGGAAGTGCGCGCACTGGTACGTGAAGTCGCGCCGGAAGCGCCGATGTATCGCGCTTTCACCTTGTCCGGATTGGCCAAGGACTCGATGGCGCAACTCTCGTTTACCGTGCTCACGCTCGGCATTACCGCCAGCTTGTCGCTATTGCTCGGCGCGATCGGCCTGTATGGCGTGCTCTCCTATATCGTCAACGAACGCGCCCGCGAGATTGGCGTGCGCATGGCGCTCGGTGCGCGCGCAACGCAGGTGCGCAGGATGGTTGTCGCGCGTGGTGCGCGGGTGGTCGGTATCGGCGTGGTCATCGGCATCGTCGCTGCGTTGATGTTCACGCGCGTGCTGGGCAGTCTGCTGTTCGGCGTGCAATCGATCGATCCAATGACCTTTCTACTGATGTCACTCGCGATGATCGCAGTCGGATTGCTGGCGAGCTATCTGCCTGCGAGACACGCGTCGAATCTGGATCCGGTCGAGGCGCTGCGCAAGGAATAGCACCGGCAATTTCGTAGGAGCCCGTTCACGGGCGAGCTTTTCTGGAGCACGACGCAAAAGGCTCGCCCGTGAACGGGCTCCTACGGGGGTATGGCAATCTTGTGGGGGCGATTTCAGGCGCGATGCCGACGTCACTCTTGCACAAAGCTCGCGCCTGAACGCGCTCCTACAGATGATCGGTACCTTTGTCGTCCTCGGCGTTTCGTTCCTCTCCTCAGCCCTTCTCGCTGGCAAGGAATTTCGCCAATGCTTGAGTGTCATAGATCGGCAACGAGCAGCGGCGATCGGTGCAGACGAAGGCGGCGGGCTTTTTCACTGGCGGATACTGCACA
>JBDSPX010000292.1:0-2760 GCA_039930065.1 Dokdonella sp. | reverse complement strand
GAGCAGCTCGGCTACTACGGTCACCCGATCTATTGGGGAGAGGGGCAATTGTTGGGCGGCGGCGCAAGACCGGGTATCAGCCTGGCCGGCTACCCGAACGTGGGGCTACCGGCAGGGCCGCGGGAGAAGAAAGCATTTGTCGACGCCATGGCGAAAATGCATCGAGACCGAGGTGACGACCCCCACCTGCGCAGTTGTCGCGCGATCGAGCGCTATTACTTCCATGCCACCGACGGGGACATCGGCCATCTCGAGTCCTTGCTCGTCGACGATGACGCTTGGGTGATCCGCTACCTCGTCGTCAACACCAGCGACTGGTGGCTCGGTCATCGCACGCTGGTCGCGCCGCCATGGATCACCGATATCAGCTGGCTTGAATCGACCGTGTCGGTCGATCTGACCCGGCAGTCGATCAAGGACGCGCCAGTCTACGATTCGAAAGCCTTGCCAAGCCCAGCGCAGGAACGCGACCTGTTCGACCACTACGGCCGAATCGACCGCGCAAACGGCGTATCGCTTGCGCCGATTGCCTGAGCCCATTTTCGTTCTGCTTTATGGGCGACACACGCCCATGAACATCGCGTTCGTTCCCATCGGAGAATCCCATGACCACCACTGAATTGCGCTTTCCTGAATTGGCCTTGATGGCTGGCACTCGAGCACTGCTCGGCGCGGGCGTCGGCCTGCTTCTCGCCGAACGTGTCAGCATGGATCAACGTCGCGCCGTCGGCTGGGCTTTGTTCGCGGTCGGGGTCGTAACGACGATTCCATTGGCGCTCATGGTGTTCAATCGCCGACCAAGTTTGGTGACAAAAGACATCGACAGATGATGTCAGACGTTTCCGTGACGCTCCACCCGCGCGAGGCGAGACTTTCGCTCGACCAACATCACGCATGATTTCCCCGATCGCAGTGCGCCGAAGCGTCTGATCGACGAACGGTCGGTCACCGCCCGTTCGGATCAGCTGAGCGATGATGTGACTTCGCCGCTGTAGAGGTGTTCTACAAATTCGCGATGCTTCACCGAAAAATTCTCGCGTGCGGGCGAGCGAACAGTCCTGCTACGTCGGAGGATCTGCTGACGCTGCGGATCTTTCCGCGCCACTTCGAGTCTGAGTACCGACCGACGCGCGGCTATCGTCGAGCGTACCGTTCGCCTGACCTCACGCCGGCGTCGATTGCCCAACCGAGGCAGCCCCAACGGTGCAAGACGAATTCTGGGCTACCGGCGCGCGGCACCCAATCAATGGTTTTTCCACAATGGAGCAAACGCAATGAAGCTTGGCATGGTGGGATTGGGCCGGATGGGCTCCAACATGGCGGAACGCCTGATTCAGGGTGACCATAGCGTGACGGGTTTCGATCCGTCTGCCGACGCACGCAAGGCGCTTGAAGCCAAGGGCGGCACAACGGCTGAATCGCTCGAGGCGCTCGTCAAAGCGCTGCCTACGCCGCGCGTTTTGTGGCTGATGGTGCCGTCCGGCGAGATCACCGAGA
The DNA here is from genome assembly GCA_039930065.1 of Dokdonella sp. Taxonomy (GTDB): domain Bacteria; phylum Pseudomonadota; class Gammaproteobacteria; order Xanthomonadales; family Rhodanobacteraceae; genus Dokdonella. The sequence continues at coordinate 1,263 of JBDSPX010000292.1, read as the reverse complement.
AAACCGTCAACGCATTGCTGCCCCTGCTTGCGGCGGGCGACATCGTGATTGATGGCGGCAATTCCAACTACAAGGACAGCCTGCGTCGCGCCGCGCTGTATTCGGAGAAGAACCTGGGCTATGTCGACTGCGGTACAAGCGGCGGCGTCTGGGGACTCAAAGAGGGCTACAGCATGATGATCGGAGGTGACGAGAAAACAGTCGAGTCACTGCGTCCGATTTTCGAAATACTGGCGCCGGGCAAAGCGAAAGGCTGGGGACGCGTTGGGCCGGTCGGCTCCGGACACTTCACCAAGATGGTCCACAACGGCATCGAATACGGACTCATGCAGTCGTATGCCGAAGGCTTTTCGATCCTCAACCACAAGAAAGAATTCAATCTCGATCTGCACCAAGTTGGCGAGATCTGGCGCTACGGCAGCGTTGTGCGTTCGTGTCTGCTCGAACTGACCACTGATGCGCTGGGCAAGAACCCGACCATGGATGGCATCGCGCCTTACGTCGCTGATTCCGGCGAAGGCCGCTGGACGGTCGACGAAGCGATCCAGCTTGATGTGCCCGCTCCGGTCATCACGATGGCGCTTATCGAGCGCTTGCGTTCGCGTGATACCGAATCATTTTCCGACAAGATACTTTCTGCGATGCGCAACGAATTCGGCGGTCACCCGATCAAGGCCGAGCCAAAATAATGCGCCGTGAGTTGGCTCAGCGAGACAACAACTCGCGGGCACGCTTGACGACATTCTCAACCGTGAATCCGTATTCGCTCAGTAGGGTTTCCGCGGGTGCCGATGCGCCGAAGCGATTGACACCGAGCACGCCGCCACGATCGCCGACATAACGTTGCCAACCTTGCGCAACTCCGAGTTCCACGGCCAGGCGCGCGGGCACATCCGGCGGCAACACCTCGTCTCGATAGGCCTGCGTTTGGGTATCGAACAATTCCCAGCTCGGCATCGAGACGCAACGCACGGCAAACCCGTCGCGGCGCAAGGTTTCGGCGGCGGCAAGGATCAGCCCGACTTCAGAACCGCTTGCGATGAGGATTAGTGTGAGCTTGTTGTCCGTCGCATCACTCAACACATACGCGCCTTTACGCAAACCCTCGGCGCTCACAAAGTCGTTGCGATCGAGCGTGAATTGGCCAAGCCACGAGAAAATCCATTCGGTGCGACAAATGGCGATTTGAAACGTGGCTTGGAGTTCAATCAAGAGCAATACGCAGAGATAGACGAGTTTTGCAAAGAGATGGAAATTATCTGG